>NZ_CDLCQJ010000120.1:0-17679 GCF_975850365.1 Candidatus Hodarchaeum mangrovi
CTATATTTCAATAAGAATTTTGACTTTACTCAGGAGATTTCGATGATTCCTGAAAGACGGCCTCTTTCTAAGTAATTAATTTACCATATTTGGTGATTTTATTATTAAATACTGATAATTATTTCAGAATTTATCTAAAAAAAAGAAAATTTTAATTTTGTAAAGAAAAATTTAGATGTTTGATAACATGTTTATTAGACTTTTAGAATTTTGATAGAAATTAAATACAGAATAATTGCATATTATCAAAATAATGTTATACAAAAAAATCTTCGATTTCCTTTGAGTATACTTTAATATCTCTAGAACTGGATCCAAGGTGAACGATATGTTGATCAATCTGGAAGGATTTTCAGGTGAAATCCATCAAGTGGAGGGGACCCGAGAGAAACAGCATGAGATCTTTCTATTTGCAATTAGCACCTGTTCTTGGTGCCGACAGGCGTTTAGATGGCTAAATGATAATAAATTTAAATATTCTTATCTTTTTATTGATGATTTACCTCTAAAAGAGCGACAACTTCTAAAGGAACAAATTGAGACAATATACAAACTACCGCCAACTTTTCCTTTTTTGATTGTAGATCGTTTCCATGGTCATGCTGGTTTTAATCCTCAAGAATGGGAAATAATTCTTTCCTAGTATGGATTAATAAAATTAAATAATTCTTAATTGGGGTCTAAAGATTAATTATAACAAATAAATTTGCAATTGGGAATTATAGGTTTGTAATTTTATTCCAACTGCAAAATTAGAGACTTAAAGTCAAAAAACTCATAAATTGGGACTCTATTCTATTGAAATTTATTCTAAAACTTGATAATTCTAATTCACAATGAAGTTTGAATTAAAATTAATAAATCTGTTAATAACTATTTTGTAGAAACTATTTTAGCATTGATCCTTTATCTGGGTTTTTTGTTAAAAACTCCTTATAAGTATCCATGGGAAGAGAAACTAATAATGAATTCAAATGAATTGACTTTTACTGCTCCTTCTTGGGACTTTATTGAAGAATTAACAGTTAAGCTCTATTATTCCATTATTCAGGATAATTTTATTCCTGACATCATCGCAGGTATAAGTCGTGGAGGTCTAGTACCTGCTCGAATAATTTCAGATTTATTTCTCTCTCAAGGGAGAAAAGTCACACTTTCTATAATGCAAATTGGATTTTATGCTGGAATTGCTAAGACTGAAAAGGAACCAATAATTTATCAGGATCTCCCCGGTAGAATTCATGGACGTCGAATTCTATTGTTAGATGATGTTGCTGACACTGGAGTGTCTTTAGAATTTGCACTCCAATACCTAATGATGAAGAAACCTATTGAAGTACGTGTTGGTACGCTTTATTGGAAACCATGGTCAAGTTTTAAACCTCAATATTATGTAGAAGAAACTTCTGATTGGATCATCTTTCCCCATGAAAAGTTTGAATTTATGACTGAACAGATGAAAAGAAATAATTTTTCTGCACAGGAAGCCAAAAATTTTTTCATCAATGTTGCTGGTTTAAATGCTAATTCTGTTGAAAATTTTTTCAAATATATCTATAAAGAGAGTCATATTTAGTTTTAGAACATCTAATCTCTTTTCTGGATATTGATCTGGTGAATTGCCTTTCCAAGAGCAGCTTCTGCGGCTTCCATTATCATTTCTGGGAGTGTTGGATGTGGATGAATAACGTATCCAAGATCCTCTAGAGTTGCCCCTAATTCAAGTCCAAGAGTGGCTTCACTTATGAGATCAGAAGCATTAGGTCCAATAATCTGCACCCCGAGTAATTGGCCAGTATTTTTATCACCAACCACTTTTACAAACCCAAAATCAGATTGGTGAGTTATCGCTCGTCCTGATGCCCCGAATGAGGCTTTACCACTTATTACATCGTATCCTGCTTCTATTGCTTCAGTCTCTGATAGACCAGTAAAGGAGATTTCAGGATCAGTAAAAATAGCACTTGGGATAGATTTAAAATCAAACTTTGAGTCTAGACCTGCAATAACTTCAGCTGCGATAATACCTTGTTTTGTAGCACGGTGAGCTAAAAACGGAGGTCCAGTACAATCACCCACAGCATATATAGAATTTTGGGAAGTTTGTTGCCTTTTATTTACTTGAATAAATCCTTTGTTATCAACCAATACATTTGAATTTTCCAATTTTAGACCCGTAGTTGTCCCTCGTTTTCCAACAGCAACAAGAATTTTATCTACTCGTAATACTTGTTCTCCTTTTTTAGTGTCAATGATTATCTCATACTCACCTGTTTCTAACCGTTTTGGAGGTTTTGCCCTAGAAGAGGTATATATTGAGATTCCTAACTTTTTTAATCGCATTTTAAGCGTGCGAGTTAATAGGGGGTCAACACCAGGTAATATTTCCGGTAATAATTCAATTATTGATACCGGAACACCTAGTTTTGCATAAACAGAACCTAATTCAATTCCTATAACCCCTCCTCCAATTATGCAAAGTGATCTAGGCAATTTTTCGAAATTTAATGCTCCTTTTGCTGTAACAATGGTTTCTTCATCAATAATGAATCCAGGGAGTGAAATGAAGTTAGCACCAGTGGCAATAATGATATCCTTTGCATTAATTTGAAATTCAGTACCTGAGGTAGACAGAACTAAAACTGAACTAGGACTAATAAATGAGGCTGTTCCAATAATTAATTCTACATTGTTTCCTTTTAAAAGTTGTTTAATTCCATTGATTAAACGAATTTGTACGCTATTTTTCCATGCTTGAATTTTTTTTACATCAAATGAGGCTTCTTTAACAGAAATCCCCATTTCCTCTGCCTCATGAATCAATCTATAGTAACATCCAGCTGCTGAAATGAGCGCTTTACTTGGAATACACCCCCAGTTTAAACATTCTCCTCCTAGGTACTCTTTTTCTACTAGAATTACTTTTTTTCCTAGTTGAGCAGCTCTAATGCTTGCTGGGTATCCTCCTGGTCCCCCACCAATTATTAATACATCTGTTTCTTGAATTTCCATTTAATGCTCCTCTTTTATCAAAAATAATGTACCATATTCCATATATCATATAAATTCGTTTATAAACGTTGCCCCGACATCTCCATCGACCATATCTGTCTGGTGGTCATTAAATTACCCGCCTCCCTTTATCTATACAATTATTTATATTTGCATTTAACCTGTCTTTAAAATATTTATTTTATAGTTATAATTTGAGGTTTTAAAAGACGGACCTATTTCAAAATATTGAGAATGAACCTTATACTTTTATTAAATGAACTTTGAATCCATTTTGTTAATAGTGTCCATAAAGAATGGGACTTGCCTGAAGATCACTATAATAAATTAAAAACCCAAAAATGTTTTGATTACTGATTTTCAATGTTTGAATGAAATTAATTTTTTGAAAGTTTTGTTTGGAACTCTACAAGAAGTGTAGCAAAGAATTTCTCAAACTCTTTTACCCCTCCAACCTTTGAATCATAACTTTCAAGAACCGCATATTCTAAAGGTGAGTGAGCTCGTCCTGCATGCCCCAATCCTCCATAAACAAATGGAAGATTGAGCATAGTCTGGAAAAGAGAGAAAGGTGCCGATCCAGCAAGTAAGGGGTAAAATAGTGGAATTTTTTGGAATATTTCATAAACGGCTTTTGTGGCTTGGATTAATGGATGAGAGGGACTCATTTTTGCTGGTCCATAACCAGATCCAAAAACTACCTCAATCATTGGAAATTTCTCAATTAAATGTCTTTTGTAACACTGCTTTACATAATCAACTTCTTGGAATGGAGGAAGTCTTATATCTAAATTTGCGTGTACTTCATGTGGGATAATTGTCATCCCTCCTTCCCCATAATAACCCCCTTCAATGCCATTAATAGATAAACCTGGAGTAAATAATTGCTCAATAATCGCATTTCCACCATCTAATTCCTTACCTTCCATGTCTCGGAATTTTTTCACTCCCATGGCTTCCTTTAAATCCCTAAAATTCAGGTTTTTCACTAACTCATTAATAATCTCTCTATCTTCAGAAGAAGGTCCAATAATCTTGGGGTCTTCCATAATTCCTTTTACTAGGATTTTATTATTCTTATCATTTTTTATAGAATTTAATGCCTCAATAAGTTTAAATATAGGATTTTCCACTAAACCTGAGTTTGAAGAATGGATATTTCGACTTATAGGTCCCCCCCAAGAGCCTCCTCTGCACCAGAGTTTGGCTTCGATTACTCCCCTGACTCCCAAGTAGAAACGAATTTGACCATCAAAATTTTCAAAAAACATTGGGAAATAAACGGCTGTACAAGATTTTAATTGCTCTTTGTACTCTTGGATGAAATTTAACATGTGGGGTGAGCCTAATTCTTCTTCTCCTTCAATTACAAAGACAAAATTTACAGGTAATTCCCCCTCTAAATCAAGAAACGTCTCTAAGACATTAAAAGCAGCCATTGTTGGACCTTTTTGATTCATTACACCTCGATTCATTAAACATTTTCCTGAGAATCCTGGAAACCATTCATATTCATGGATTTCTGCCCCAAATGGATTTATTTTTTTTCCATTTAAGATCCATTTTTCGGGATAAACTGGTTGAACATCATACATTGAATAAAACAGAATGGTAGGTTTATTTTTAGTACTTTTAATTTCTCCATATACTTGAGGATGGCCAAATTCTTTTCCCATGGTCTCAGCTAAATGGACATTTGTACCACCCAAAGTTTCAATTTTTGTAAGGAGAATTTCAGCTGTTTTTCGTACTCCCTCTCCTGTGGCAGATATTGACGGTTGTTTGATGAAATCACGGATTTTCTCCAAATGCTTCTGTGTAAAATTCAAATCAATATAATTAATTATATCATTGAGTGCCATCGTTCTCCCTTAAATTATAATTAAATTCCTTGAAAAGTTTTATTGTTAATAGAATATTTTTATAACTAAAGAAGCATAATTCAATATTAAATGAACATAAGTTTAAGAACAGTAATTAAAAAGAAATGGTGAATTTCATTGTTTAGAAGAAAACCGACTGAATCAGATGTCCAAGAGATACGTAGTCAGGTAGAAAGCCTGGCAAATCGCCTTAGTGAATTTTCAAAAAAGCTAGAGGAGAGAAATGTAGACATTCAGACAAATATCATGAAAGAATTACATACTTCAATTGATGAGGTTCGAACAAACCTTGAGAGCATTTCACTCGAACTTAATAATCAGGTACTTGATTTAAGTTCTCGTATTGAAAAAATTGATCAAAATACCAACAATTGGGTATTTTCTATTAATGACCAAATTGAAAACTTCCATGCACAATATGTGAATGTTCTTGAAGAACTTCGTCAAGCAAAGAATATTGCTGTTGAAAAGGAAGCGATAATGACAAAAAGCTACCAAGAGTTAGTCGAACAATTAAAGGAAAAAGAAAAGCTAACAATTGAAAAAGAGAAGATTCACAAGGAACGAATGGATTCCTTACAGAATAATATTGATAAACGAGAAAATGAGTTAGAAGAAACTCGTGGTAAATTGACTAAACTCGAAGAGGATATTCAGAAAAAGATAAGGCTAATTGACGACTTGGAGTCACAAAGAGAGGAATCAAAATTACTAAATAAAAAATATAAAGAATTACAAGATGAATTTGAAATCCAGAAATATGAATTAGAACGTGCAAAGGCTCAGATTGAAGCAATGGGAGAAGAAAGTCATAAAGCAATGGGTATTTCTAATGCAGTAAAAATTTTTCTCGGAGAAAGTGATTCAGGAAGGATATTAAGCCAGTTAATTGCTTTGGAGGTAGCTACCATTGATGAAATTGCCTCTATGACTTCAATTGCAACCTATACAGTTCACCAAATAGTAACTCGATTTCGAGATCTAGGAATATTAACATTTGAAAATGGGACACGAAGAGTCCGAATTGTACACTAGAGATGAGAATAACCTTTGGAAAAAAAATTAGGTTCTAGCATCATTAAATTAGTGAAAGGTGATATTACTAAAGAAGAGACTGACGTGATAGTTAATGCTGCCAATCCTAGTTTAAGAGGGGGAGGTGGAGTTGATGGAGCTATTCATCATGCAGGTGGTCAACAAATTTTAAAGGAATGTATTGCTAAATATCCTAGTGGTTGTAACCCAGGGGAGGCGAGAATCACTTCTGGAGGGTTATTAAAAACAAAATGGGTTATTCACACTCCAGGGCCTATTTGGAAAGGAGGAAATCGTGGAGAATCAACTATTTTGCGAAATTCCTATAAAAATTCTCTTTTACTTGCTGAAGAGTATTCTGTAAGCAGTATAGCTTTTCCCTCTATTTCAACAGGTATTTATGGTTATCCAATTGAGTACGCTGCAGAAGTAGCTATCAAAACTGTTCTAGAGGTTTTATCCCAAACCAATATTAAAAGAATACACTTTGTTTTATTTAGTGATTCAGATTACTATATCTATAAGCAGAAATTGGAATCTATAATTAATGAATTTGAAAAATAAAAAATTTGCACCTATTCTGGCTTATTCAGAAGCGTAATTCTTTTCCATCTCTGCTCGGGAAATTACTATACGCTGAACCTCATTAGTTCCTTCATAAATAGGTGTAATTCGTGCATCTCTGTAATAACGTTCAACATCATATTCGCGGATGTAACCATATCCTCCATGCATTTGGATGGCTTCATAAGTGACTTCTTGCGCTATTTCTGAGCCATATAGTTTAGCAACAGAAGAATATTCAGAAAAATCTTGTTTTAGATCTTTCATCCGAGCAGCAACTAAATAAGCCGATCTAGCTGTGGCAATTTTCGTAAAGAGATCTGCGAGCTTAAATTGTGTTACTTGAAAACTTTCAATTGTTTTCCCAAATTGTTTCCGTGTTTTTACATAATTAGCAGCTTTTCGATAAGCAGCATCAGCAATTCCCGTTGCTTGGGCTCCTATACCAATACGTGCAGCTGCAAGCTCATATAGTACAACACTGAATCCTTTATCAATTTCTCCAAGAACATTATGCTTAGGAATGACCGCATCTTCTAAAATAACTTCACCAGTAGCATTACTATGTAATCCAAGTTTATGTTCAATACGACTGATCTTAAATCCTGGATTATCTTTGGAGTCCATAATGAAGGCTGTTAATCCTCTAGATCCTTTTTCTGGGTTGGTTGACCCTAAAAACAAATAACAATCTGCAATACCTGCATTTGTTATAAAATTTTTTGATCCATTTACAAGATAATGATCACCATTATCTAGGATTTTAGTTTTAAGAGAACCTAGGTCCGATCCTGCACCAGGTTCAGTGAATAACAATCCTCCAACCATTTCTCCTCTCGCTAATTTCGGTAAATAATATTCTTTGGCTTCTTCAGTTCCAAAAGTCTCGATAACATCACTGGACGAATTTTGAAGTCCAAAAAGTAATGATGTCCCCGCATCAGCCCGAGAGATCCGTTCATAACAAGCGTTAACTAGTGTAAAAGAAAGATTAGATCCTTCATATTCTTGGGGGATTGCTAATCCCATTAGATCACTTTGACTAATTTTTCTTAATATCTTATAAGTTTGGTCTGGATAGGTTACTTTTCCTGTTTTTGGGTCAAATGTACAACCTATTTTATCCATTTCTTGAGCATTGGGTTCAATTTCATTTTTACAGATATCATCCATTAATTGGAGAACCATTTCATTTTGTTCAGTTTCATTCTTACTAAAACCAAAAGTTGATAGTACTTGTAAAAGATCTTTCATTTCTTGTTCTCTCCATTTTTGTCTAACTTCTGAAAATGATATTTTGCTTTTAAAAGTCAATCTAGTAGGAGTACTGATTACCAAAAAAGAATTTTGGTTTAGCCAGCTTTAAGAATCGGAGGATACTTTAGAGGTTACTTTATAATTATAATCTCACAATGAAAAATAAATTTCTATATCTTAAAATTCGTTGATTGACTTAAATAGTATTTTCTTAGTCAATTTTTGGAGAATCATATTCACTGAAAGCTGCGAATATTTCTGATAACCTTTTAGAATAACCCTTTGACACATTGAACTTTTGTCGAACCTTCCAAATCCCCTCCTTATTCTTCTGCCATCCGTATAAACGAATCTGTCTTTTACCTCCTGTCTCTACAAGGCAGATAGCTTTAAGCCAAGTGCTGGTTTTTGCTAATCGTTTAGCAGCTAATACCTTGATTGTACTTGAAACTGGTAGGTCCACAACACTATCTCCTAACAACTCCATTATTTTAGCCATTATGTTTTCCTCACTTTTGAAAGCAAGAATTTCCCAGTCTTTAAGCTATAAAAAATGTTTCGAATAGCTAAGAATTTTGATTAGAATAGGAACTGCTTATGTAAGTTCAGCTAAAGGTATTGAAAATCAAAAATTCATCTTGGTAATAAAAATAACTTAAACTCCCATAACTAAGAAATTTTCTTTAAGGAAAGAAATAATTAATTGTAAAAGATATCTTGGACTAATTTTTGAATTTCTGTTGATTCGGATAGATCAATTTGGAAGTTTTGGGTAGGAATTTGATTTATATCGGGAAAAGTCTCACGTAATTGTAAGAATTTCAATCGAATACCAATATTGGCTTGTTCATCACAGATAAGTGCAAATAATAACGGATGACGATGTGCAATTAACACAAGTGAATCTTGGTAATGAATTTCATTCAATTCCTTTAAAGAAAGTGTACGTGACATTGTATTAATAGCTGAAATTAAACCAGATATTAGTAGCCTATCTAAGTTGAGAGATCGGTCAAAATAATAGAGAAAGATGGGTAATGAAGATTCACTATCGAGAACTACTAATAATTGAAGGTTTGTCTTTTTTTCTTCAATAATCCATGAATCTCTATGAGCACGGTTTTGAAGACTCGTTAAAAACTCGATTGCGTTTAAAGCATCAAGAGGTGAAGTAGAAAGATTCATAATATCGATATTAAGTAGTTTTTTGTGTTCGAGTCCAAAGAAATTTATGTCTTTACTCTTCTGAGCTTCTTCTAATAATTTTTTTGCCATTGGATCCCCAGAAAAAGCTCTTGGTATAGCTTGTATTACTTTGGAGGTATAGGACCATCCTTTGATTTCTTGGCCTTCAACAAGAGAGCGAAATTCATCAGCCAACAAAATGGCTTCTTCAAGAACTTTACCTTGTTTACGCCAGAAAAATATCTCTAAATGTAAAATTATCTCGTCAGCTAGACATTCGAGAATATTAGAAATGTCACGACTCTTTTTGTATTTTCTTAAGGCATGATTATAATATTCTAGAGCTAATCCAAAATTACATGCATATTTCTCTATAGTGGCAAGAACCCTATAATAATCAGGATCGTCTATTTCCTTTCGAGAAATCCAATCTTGATTTAGACCATTCTCAAGATTCTCTTTTGCTTTATCAATAAAACCTTGAATAGAATATAGTTGGCTTAATTGAAATATTGCATCTAAACTAGGTAATTTAAATTGCTGGAAAAGATCCACAGCCTCCTTAGCATAAGTAACAGCTAGATCAAGATCACCTAACTCATAAGATAAATCTGCTAAATTATTAACGACTCTATAGATTAGAAATGGATCGATTTCTAGGGTTTGAAGGCTTTTTCGCATCTTGAGAAGATCTTTAAAGATTTCAACTGCTTTTTCGTAATCTCTTTCCTTTTGAGACAATAAACCTAAATTTTCTCCAATGTGGAATAAGAAATAATAATTAGAAAATACCTTAAACTTCACATAGCTTGATTCTAAGAATTTTCGACTTTTCTCCAAATCACCATATCGATTATGGTAAATTCCAAGTGCCATTTCTAGAAATCCAGAATAAAATCGATGATCTTTGAATTTATTTTGATTTAATTGTTTAACTACTCTTTCTTTCAAATTTTCAGCAGCAGGGGATTCCCGTGATTCTATAAATGCCAAAAGAAGAATAAAGCTATATACTGTCGTGAATAGTGGATCATCCTTCTCTAAATCGATTGAAATGTTTGATAACAATCCAATTACGCGGGAATATTGTCCTTCACGAAATTCAAACCAAGCAATGCTAATTAAAAGATAAATTTCTTTCAGAATTGGTGTTAGAGAGGTTATTTTTGGTAATTCCTCACCAACCATGGCCGAAAGAAGATAGCCAATCGGCGAGGAGAATTGATTTTGTGCATCTTCTTGAAGTATCTGTTTGATTAGAACCGAATTTCCTGAAAAGAATCCTGCATAACCCAAAAATAGTGAAACTGTCTCATTATCAACTTTTTGATTTTTAAAGTAGATAGTCAATAATTTTTCTAGAAGAAGGCCAAATTCAAACGTTTCACAAAACTGGTCCAGCCATTCCTTTATTTCACGTGGTAGAAGTGGATGAATTTGATCGAATTCGGGATAAATATCAAGAAAATTTTTCATCTAACAACGACTACCCAAGTTAAAGTTTAGATTCTATTCTCTGTTGAAATTTTTTTCTTAAAGGTTAAAAGTCCTTTCAATAGTTATAATCATATTTGTTTTTAATGTGAAGAATTCTTAATAACTTAAAGAATCTGTAAACTGGAGAGGTACTACAATTGAAATTATTAATTCTTGGAGCAGCAGGTGATATGGGGTCGTATATCTTAAGGGATTCCTGTAATCAAAAAATTTGGTCTCAAATTACAATTGGTGATATTAACCAAAAACGTGCATTACAACTACTTAAAGAATTAGACGATGAACGAGTGAGTTTTCAACATATTAATGTATTAAAACAATCCGAACTGGTCTCTTTAATGCAGAAATATGATATAGTAATCTCTGCGATCGGTCCTTTTTATTATTTTGGACCCAAAGTCGTGAAAGCTGCAATAGAGGCTCAAACTCCTTTAGTTGACATTTGTGATGATTCAGGACCAACGATTGAAATCTTAAAAATGAATGATGAAGCTAAGAAGGCGGGAGTGCCTATTTTTTTAGGATTTGGTTGGACCCCAGGATTAACAAATCTCCTAGTACGTCATGCTTATAATAAACTGGATTCAAACTATCCAACTGAAATTGATATATCTTGGGCTGGGGGTGCTGCTGATTCAGAGGGTTTTGCAGTGATCTTACATGTACTTTATGCTGTGACGGGAGAATTTCCATCTTTTCAAGATGGGAAAATGATTTATGTTCCTGCAGGAAAAGGGAATGTGAAAATTGATTTTCCTGAACCATTAGGCGAAGTTTCTGTTTTTGATTGTGGTCACCCCGAACCTGTAACAATTCCTAGATATTTGAAGAATATTCAACGCTGTACTCTAAAAGGAGGTCTAACTCCTGATTGGAATAATAAATTTTCCGAATCTATGAAACAATTACACCTTACCCAAGGAAATACCCGTAAAAAAATTCTGGGAAAATTAGTTCACTTAACCGAATCTATTTTTGCTACAGGAGGAATTGCTGCTTCTTCAGCACGCGTTGATATTTATGGAACATATTCTGGTAATAAAATTCATTGGGTATATTGTACACCTTCTCTAGAGATGGGTAAGTTAACAGGTTGCCCTGCTTCGATTGCAGCCCAACTATTTGCAGAGAAGAAGATAAGAGAAGTTGGTATTATTCCTCCTGAGGCAATAAAAGAGCCTGAGTTGTTTTTTGAGGAACTTAAAAAGAGAAATATCAATCTAATTTTCGATGAAGCTGATCCTTTAGAATATTTTAAGAAACCAGTTCCTTTTGTCCCTAGTTTTTTCTCACAGTATGGTCTTTCTATCTTTCTACTTTTGATTTTCTGTTTTCTAGTATCTATCCTCGGAATTTTCATAATAAATTTGATTTGAGAACAAATTTTGGATTTAAAGGTTCAGTCCACTAAATTAACAAATATAAAGCAATTATTAATCCAAAACTTAGAAGAAGGATATCCACCATGAACGAAGGCACATCACCAATTCATTTGAGAACTATTGAGGAGTTGAGGGATTCATTAAAGACTGATCTACAGCGTGGATTATCGAGTGAGGAAGCTGCTAGAAGGATTCAATCATATGGATCTAATGAATTAATAGCTGGAGAACGAATTTCTCCTTTTAAAATGTTTCTTCTTCAATTTCAAGACTTTATTGTCTTCTTACTCATAGGTGCTGCATTGATTTCCCTTCTCTTTGGAGAATATATTGAAGCGTTAATCATAGTAATTATTGTTATCCTTAATGGGGTGTTAGGATTTGTTCAAGAGTATCGTGCAGAAGCAGCTCTTGAAAAGCTTAAGGAATTGACGGGAGATGATACACTAGTTATACGTGACGGTATAGAGATACGTATCGACACACGCGATCTAGTTCCAGGCGATATACTACTTATGTATGAAGGAGAAACCATTGCTGCAGATGCTAGAATCTTTGAAGCAAGTCGTCTACGTGTTGAGGAGGGGTTATTGACTGGAGAATCCGTTCCAGTTGACAAAACAACTAAAGTTTTAGAAAAAGCTCGTATTCCTATTGCAGAAAGAAAAAATATTGCTTTTATGGGAACGACAACAGTAAAAGGTAGGGGTCAGGCAATAGTGTACGGAACTGGTATGAATACAGAAATGGGAAAAATTGCGCAATCAACTGCAGAGACGAAAACTCTAGACACTCCTCTTCAAAAGCAATTAAATCGTCTTGGTAAAATACTTGGAGTTATTGTTATTCTCGTTGTATTTTTGGTTTTGTTTGCTCAAATTAGCCAAGCACGAGTACCATTTGTTAAAATGATTGAGGACGCTCTTTTTCATCAAAAAGGGGAATTAATTGAGGTAATTGAAACAGCTCTTGCCTTAGCTGTATCTGCAGTCCCTGAGGGTTTAGCTGCTGCCATAACATTAACTTTAGCTATTGGAGTGCAAAGAATGGCAAAAAAAAAGGCCGTTGTTAGAAAACTCCCAGCTGTTGAAACATTAGGGTCTGTAGAAGTGATTTGTACGGATAAAACTGGCACTCTTACACAAAATAAAATGACTGTTCAGAAGATATGGACCCCACAACTAGGATTAGTTGACATCACAGGGACTGGATATTTACCCAAAGGAAATTTCATTCATGTGGAAAAGCAGATAAAATTAAATGTTCAGGAATTTCGTGATCTTTATCAAGCGATTAAAATAGGCGCTTTATGCAATACTTCTTCAATTAAATATTCTTATGAAAAAAATGAATGGTTATGTCAAGGAGATCCAACAGAAGGAGCATTAATTGTTACAGCAATGAAAGCAGCTCTTTTAGATCGATGGGAAGAAGGTTATCAGCTCAAAGAGAATGGAGAAATTTTTTTCGACTCAGAAAGAAAACGAATGACAATGGTTTATAGTCGAAAAAGACCTGGGAAAGAAGATACTTGGGCGTTTATCAAAGGATCTCCTGATTCTGTTCTTGAAAAATGTACACATGTTTTAATTGGTGATAAACGGGTTTCTTTAGCTGATACTATTAGAACTCAAATTTCACAAAATAATTCTTTTTTAGCTGAGAAAGCCTATCGAGTTCTCGCGGTTGCTCAAAGAGAACTTTCAAATGAGTTAACTGAATTTAATGAGGAAATCGTTGAAAAAGAGTTAACTTTTGTTGGTTTAATCGGAATGATAGACCCTCCTCGTGATGAAGTCGAGTCAGCGATTAGAAAATGTAAGGATGCTGGAATTCGTTTAATTATGATCACTGGTGATCAGCTAGACACTGCTTTAGCAATTGCAAAATCATTAGATCTGAAACCTGATGTAGATAAATTTTATCTAGCTCATACTTCTGCTGAATTAGAGGAAATGGATGATATGGAATTTAAAGAGGTATTAAAAGACCTTGATGTCTGTGCACGAGCTTCACCTATTATTAAAAAGCGTATTATACGAACTCTACAAGAAGAGTTTAATTTAGTTGTTGCAATGACAGGAGATGGAGTCAATGATGCTCCAGCGTTAAAAAGCGCAGACATTGGTATTTCAATGGGAATTGCGGGTACAGATGTAGCACGGGAAGCTAGTGATATGATTTTAATGGATGATAATTTTGCTACAATTGTTTCAGCAGTCGAAGAAGGCAGAATAATTTATTCAAATATGAAAAAATTCATCCGTTATCTTCTAAGTTCAAATTTTGATGAGATTTTAGTTGTTTTTACAGCTACAGTTTTATTAGGGTGGCCCTCCCCATATTTGGCACTTGGAATATTGTGGATCAATCTAATGAC
The DNA here is from genome assembly GCF_975850365.1 of Candidatus Hodarchaeum mangrovi. NCBI lineage: Archaea > Promethearchaeati > Candidatus Hodarchaeota > Candidatus Hodarchaeia > Candidatus Hodarchaeales > Candidatus Hodarchaeaceae > Candidatus Hodarchaeum > Candidatus Hodarchaeum mangrovi. The sequence goes on from NZ_CDLCQJ010000120.1 coordinate 14,196, forward strand.
TGATGGACTACCTGCTCTTGCTCTTTCAGTAGATCCTGGAGATCCTATTGTTATGAAAGAGCAACCTAGAGGGCGACAAAGCAATTTATTGAGAGAAATTCTTATTTTCTCTCTTGTCGCAGGAATAATTTCTTTCCTTGCTACAATGATCTTTTTTGTTGCGTTCATAGGAGATTTTTCTGAGACTAATTTAAAAGTAGCTCGTACCTTAGCTCTTACTGTATCAGTTATTTTTGAACTTTTTCAAGTTTTTGTTTCTCGAACTCCCGAAAATAAAAGTGTATGGACTACTAATCCTTTTACAAACATGTATCTGGTAATTGCTGTGGGAACAGCTTTTTTCTTACACCTCTTTATAATTTATGTCAAACCAATAGCCGAGATTTTTGGATTGGTTCCAATCACTGTGGAACAATGGATAGCTATGTTTCTAGTTGTTATAATAGGAACAATAATTCTTGACATTGTGAAAATTGGGCAGAATAAAATTTTAAATAAAAATTGAGGTGGATCTGCTATTTTAATTCCTTTTGCTCTATTATTTTTCGTTAAATCGTTGAAAGATTGTATTAAAGTGCGCTATGAGCCAGAAAAATAAAAAGGGCTTCTAACTTCTTCTTTAGGAAATTCATTTTTCAGAGAGTAAAGTGCTCTACGTTATAATCTTGCATGTAAATCATCTATAAGCGATTTTGATTTTATTATTCTAGTAGCTATAACTCGAGTACTTTTAATTTGTGAAGTGTAAAAGTAAAACCTTTTAAACTCACGAATGGGAGGGTGACCTAGTGTTCTAGAGCTGATTTGCTTTAGGATGAACTTATAAAGGAGAAAAGGTGAAAATAATGGCAACCTTTGCAAAAGCTAGAATTGAATCGATTATGAAATCTGCTGGTGCAGAACGTATCTCTGCTTCAGCACTTGGAAGAATGGATGAACTAGTAACGGAATTTGGGACAAATTGTTCCAAAACCGCTATTAATTTAGCTAATACTGCTAATCGTAAGACTGTTCAGGAAGAAGATATCAAGCTTGCAGTTAATAAGGTCGGAATGCCCAAATATTCCCCAACTGATCCAAAATCACGAGCTTTCGCCAAAGCGAGAGTTGAACGAGTGATAAGAGATGCAGGTGCTTCTAGAGTCTCAGCAGATGCAGTGGATTATCTAAACCAACAGCTTGAGGCCTATTGCTATACTTTAGCCAAGTCAGCGATTGAAATTGCCCGTCATGCAAAGAGAAAGACTGTTAAAGATACCGATATTATGCCTTAGGCATAATTTCTTTCTTTTTTTTTTTCTAAATTTACTGATTAGATTTCTATTTCTTCTCCACAATTTTTTTTTATTAATAATTTTTAATGCATTTTGTGTTTCTAGAACATGGAAAGCACTTCTTTAATAACAGAGGAAAATCTAGGCCAGTATTATACTCCTGAATATATTGTTGAGTATATAATTAATAAAACACTTGGTCATGTGGTAAATTGTAAGGAGCTTAATGATATAAAGATTTTAGATCCTGCTATTGGGATGGGTATTTTTCTTAAAAAGGCATATGATTTTTTGAATAAATTTCAAAGAAAAAACAATCAATGGAATGAACATATAAGGCGAAATATTATCGCAAATAATCTTTATGGGGTAGACCTCGACATTAAACAGATATTTTATAGTATTGAAAATCTTAATTTATTAGGTTATTCATTAAATATCAAACAAGCTGATTTCTTAGTTCCTCCTCCAAGTACAGAAATTTCAATTGAACCAAAGTACTCTAGGAAATTGCATAGCTTTAGGAAAAGGATTTCTGAAGATTTTATTAAACAAGGAAGAATGGACTCAAGCTTACTAACAGAATTAATATTGATAGAAGATAAAATAAAACAAAAAATTAAAAATCAAGTTCAAGAGTTCTATCACGATTCATATTCTAATAATTTAAATCTTTGGACAAGATTATTCCCTGAAGTAGACAAATGGGACGTGATAATAGCAAATCCTCCTTGGGGAGCTGACTTGAAGAGATATAGTGTTAAATTATTCAATCTATATCAATCGGGAGGAAATCAAGCAGATTCTTGGGCGTTATTTTTAGAACAATGTTTAAAGAACTTAACAATAAATGGTCGATTGGGTTTTGTTATTCCCAATACATTTTTAATAAATGAAAATTATTATAAAATTAGGAAAATTATCGTTGAAGAGTATACAATTCACTATATAATGAATTTAGGAGAAAATGTGTTTAAAGATGTATCCCAACCCTCAATGATTATAATTCTAGAGAATAAAAAGCCAGAGGGGAATGATCAAGTAAAAGTAATTTCAAACATAAGAAAAAAGAAATTATTCAAGATTGATCTTGTAAATAATAGTCTCAATTACAGATTTTATCAGCAATCTTCTTTTCGTAATAATTCAAACTTTCAGCTAAATATCTTTTCATCAGGATCAGAGAAGTTATTAAAGCAAATAGAAAAAGGATCAGGACCTATTTATGAGAGAGTTTTTAAACTTGGAACCTTAGTTACTAATGGTAGAGGGGTTGAGTTAAATAAAAAAGGAAGGGTTATCCAATGTGGTAAATGTGGCTGGTGGAATCCTCCTCTATTGATGAGAAAAGCAAAAATCCCTAAGAAAATTTGCAGGAATAACCAGTGTAAAAATCTATTGACATTAGATTGTATTGAAGATCAAATTGTTAAAAATTATTATTTCCAAAATAGTGTACCATTCTTAACAGGAGAGCATATACATCGTTATTGGATAAGTCCTCATTATTTTATCGATCCCTTTCGTCTGGGAATTCAATATAAAGATCCTTTAATATATAAAGGTCCAAAACTTCTTCTTCGTAAAACAGGACATGGGATTCGGACTGTTATCGATTATGAGAATCGTTGGGTTTCCCAAGTGGTTTATATTTTTCAGCTTAAATCATTGGCTACTCAAAATTCCATTTCCCTTGAATACATTTTAGGAGTTTTAAATTCCAAGTTAATCTATTATTATTATTATCACAAATACGCTGATCCGTTTCGTGATACATTTCCTCATTTCACTCAAAATAAATTTCTAGATCTGCCAATAAGAATCCCTGTTTCCTCTGATGAAAGAGAATTAGTTGAAAAAATTGCAAAACAAGCACATTTTTTACAATTAGAATATCATAGAATAAATAAATTAAATGATTCAGAAAAACATTTAGCTAAACTATTGAGAGAGTTAAAACAACTAGAAAATCGTCTCAATCTTGATGTGTTTTTATTATATGAAATTTCGAAAGAAGATCAAGAGATTATAAAAGACACTTTGGAGCATTTTGCTAAACTTAGAGAAAGTAGTTTTTAAATAAGTGATAAAAAGAACAGTTTAGCCAATCTTCTGGATTAAATAAGATGATAGAATCTGATATAATTGCAAAACCTAACAGAAATCGTTATTACTTTGAGACCATCGATTTAGTATTAATTGCCTTGTTC
>NZ_CDLCQJ010000121.1:0-9124 GCF_975850365.1 Candidatus Hodarchaeum mangrovi
AAAACAATTATTAGTTTTTACGAGAATTTTTTAAATCGAATTTGAGAACCAATCTAAAGATTCAAAAAGTTCAGAGTAAGGCTGTTTTCTCAGATGACCTTTTTGTATAAAGACATAATCAAACTAAAATTTGGATTAGTAATTATTATTTTTGTTGGTTCAATATTTGTTATTGGTATCCAACTCTTCCCTCTACCTTCAAATGATTTTGTTTTACCATCCCCTAAATTTTCAGGCAATATATCCTTAAAAAGTGCAATATATCAGTCAAAAATCAGTTCTAATTTAACATCAACAATTCTCCCACTAGATGAGATCGGTCAATTGTTATGGGCTCTTCAAGGAATCACTCATGGTCCAAGTTTTCGGACGGTTCCCTCTGCAGGGGCAACTTATCCATTAACAATATATCTTATCCAAAGATTAGCTTCCCAGTTGAAAACAGGTCTTTACAGCTATAATCCATTTAATCATGCACTACAACCTTATAATCCCCTCTACAATGAAAGTTTCCTAATATCCCTATTAAATGATAAGGATCGTGAAACAATATTTCGTGTTAACACCGTATTCATTATCTTAGCAGATTATTCTCGGACAACTGATCGATATGGGTATCGGGGCATTCAATATGTTCACCTAGAGGTGGGTCATGCACTTCAGAATTTTTTATTACAATTAGTTTCTCTCGAATTGAACACATGGGTGATTTCGAATTTTACTAGCAAATATATGAAACATTCATTGGATACTACCTTAGAACCTTTACTAATCCTCCCTGTAGGGAGAATGAATACTTCAAATATGATTTTGCCCAAAATAGAATGCTTGAAATCATGTAATGAAAACGATCTATCAGTAGAAGAAGCAATTGCAAAAAGAAAATCTACTCGTGATTACATACAAGGAGAGATACCCCTTGTTACATTAACTGATTTATTATACGATAGTACAACAATAAATTTTTTAGGAGGGAGTCAAAAACAAATTGACATAAGATGTGCAATAGGGAGTGTAGAAGGATTATCTACTGGACAATATTATTATTATCTTCAAAATAACTCTCTCATTCAATATTCTTCTGAAAATGTACAACAGGAACTAAAAATAGCAGCACTTAATCAACAATGGGTTGAAACTGCCCAGTTGGATCTTATTCTCTCTATTAATACTACTTGGATTAATGATCAGATAAATACAAGCTACTACAATAAATTATTCATGTACAATATCGGTATGATTGCACAAAATATCTATCTAAACTGTGCAGCATTGAAGTTAGGGACAGTAGTGATAGGAGCGTTTTACGAATCAGAGGTAAATTTATGCCTGAATTTATCAAATTCGTTTACTCCCATTTATATCATACCTGTTGGTTTAACCCCTGAATTTTTCATGGAATCAACTCCCTTCATCACTCCATTGACTGAACTAGCTAGGAATATAGGATATATTTCATTCATTTTTTTCTATTTTACCCTTTATTCTTCTTTGCCAATAGTAAGAAAACGATTATTAAAAAAAGAAAGATGGATCCACTGTATCTTGGGCTTCATACCATTTTTTGGTCTTATTTTTCATTTTATGACTATTCATGGATATATAAAGTCATTATGGGAGATTTTAGTATTTGAATCCTATTTAAATGCATTTAACAGAATCATCAAAGACCTTACAACATTGCCTGTAACAAGATATGACTTGGGATTATATTTAGCTTACTTGACATTATTTTTTGGTATTCTAGCAGTTATTATTGGTATTGCTATTGCATTTAAACTCTTCATGAAACCTAAAACTCTTAAATTATTTCATAAATGGATACTCTTTATAGCACTTACGAGTGTCAATTTACATATATTGTTTAATGGTACTGTTTTTACTATTAAGCCTTTATTATTCCTTTTTCTAAATATTTTGGCTTTAGATTTCTTTTATGTTGGTAAATTATATAATGAATGGATGGTCATTGCAAAGAAGAAAGTTATCTCGTGAATCGTATTCATTGGAATTAAAGAAATTAAGAAACAAAGAAATTATAAAGAAATATAATTGGATGAATTACCTATACCCATTAGACCAAATCGAAAGAATGGTGACTATTAATTGAATCAGGAACGATTTTGGACGAAATCATATGACATAGGAATAGAAAATCTTGATCCAAGCCTCTGGGAAACAAATTTCCCTCAAGCTATACGTGAAACATTCGAAAAATATCCAAATAAATTAGCACTCGAATATTTGGGAGTAGAATTAACATTTAGTGAACTAGATGTTTATTCAAATAAATTTGCTCATTTTTTACTTGAGACTGGATTAAAAAAGGGAGATGTTATTGGACTCAATTTAGCTAATATCCCTCAATTTGTCATCGCTTTTCTAGGAGCCATAAAAATTGGCTGTGTAGTCACTGGAGTTAGTTTTCTTCTCTCTGAGGAGCAATTACTATATCAACTTAATGATTCAGAAGCAAAAGCAATAATTACCTTGGATGCGATCTTTGAAAATAGATTAGCTAAAATTGCAGCAGATTTAAAATTTTTACAACTGATTGTCACGACCAATATCGGAGATTTTCTACCAAAATATAAACAAATTTTAGGCAAACTTACAAAAAAGATTCCTAAAGGGAATGTAACCCCCCTTAATGGGAAAATTGTTAAAGATTTTTTTGAAGTTATTAGAGCGAAAGAATACTCCTCCTTATTACCGAACAGCACCATAAGTCCTGATGATCTTGCTTTTATCATCTATACTGGAGGAACTACTGGTCCACCTAAAGGTGCCATGTTGTCTCACCGGAATATCATGGCAGATTTAATAATGGTTCAAAAATGGTTAAATTGGGAACAAGGTAAAGGTATGGCATTATCTGGATTTCCATTCTTTCATGTAGCAGGCTTGTTCTTTTGTGAAAATTGTCTGTACTTGGGTTGGTCTCAGTTACTGGTTCCTAACCCTCGAGATACAAACCTTATATGTAAACTAATTGGTAAATATCAACCTACTGCTTTAGTTAATGTCCCATCCCTTTATCAAATGCTTTTAGCTAATCCTAAATTTAAAACCTTAGATCATTCTAACCTTGATACCTGTATTTCTTCAGCTTCACCTTTTCCAGTTGAATCCCAGAAGGAATTGGAAGCAATCGTTGGAAAAGGAAAATTACTTGAAGTGTATGGAATGACTGAAACCTCTCCTTTAACAGTGATGAATCCTTATCGTGGAGTCAAAAAATTGGGAACAATAGGATTACCTCTCATGAACACAGATATTAAACTTGTTGAACCTGTAACCAAAGAACTAGTTAAAATTGGAGAACCAGGTGAAATTTTAGTTAAAGGACCACAGGTAATGAAAGGTTATTGGAAAAAGCGAGAGGAAACTATGAATACCATCGATGAGGATGGATGGCTTCATACTGGTGATGTAGCCATTTTTGATGAAGAAGGATACCTTAGATTAGTTGATAGAACTAAGGACATGATTATAGTTGGTGGATTCAAAGTATTTTCCAATAAATTAGAGAATGTTCTTTCAGAACATCCAGCTATTCAAATGGCTGCAACGATAGGTGTACCAAATCCTGAAAGACCAGGATCAGAATATGTTAAAGCCTATATTACAATTTCTCCTGATCATCATTATAAGAAAGAAAACCCAGAAATGCTTAAACAGGAATTAATAGACTGGATTAGAACTAAAGTCGCTCCTTATGAAGTCCCTAAGTTTATAGAAATCCGAGAGGAATTACCTTTGACTCTTGTGGGGAAAGTAGACAAAAGACTACTACGTAATGAGAAATAAAAATTCTCTCCCTCATGTAAGTGTATTCTTTATTTCAATCTTCTATTACGAAATCCAATATTAACAGCTAAAATTATTAATGCAAAGATAAACCATTCAAAGGTAAATACAGTAGTCTGAGCTTTTGTTGTGGTCTTTCCTGGATATATTATAGGATCATTCTGACCGATCCATCCACTATTGGGAGCAGTATCCTTTACGACTAAATCCACTCCCCCATTTGCAAAAGCTTTTATCCATTTAAACGCATCTGTTCCCGCAGGCCCTTCGTACTGAATTGCATCTGTAATATCAAATGAAATCGTATTTGCATTAACTACTGCAACATCCTGATTTGGATCACTAGCCACCCATGTTTTAGTTTGTTGATTCCACCACCATGCACCAGTTTGTTTCTGATAATTATCATTTACCCAATACCTAGATGCACAAAAATAAGAATCATTTAGCCATGAACCATTGTTGTAATACCATTTAAAATGAGCACAATATTCCCAAACTTCATCACTTGTACTTTGATATGCACTACCACTTGTATCAACGAAAATATTGTAAGTATACCATGTATGTTCAGTATTATTAAGAGATGGAGTTTTTACTAGGGTGATCTTAAGTTGTGTAATCCCAACGTCAAGGCGAACAATATCGACATCTGCTACTTCTGAATCCCCACTTGGATCCGTCCCGTATCCAGCTTTTATGAGAGTCATTGATGAGATTATGGTCATCATTAGAAAAATCAAGAGGAAATATTTAGTCTTAGATTGGTTTTTCATATTCATTCCTTACATTTTTTAATCAAAAATTGATTATATATATGAATATGGACAGTGTTTGAATCTCAAGTATTTAAACAATAGGTAATGAATACTAAAACTAGATGATGGGAAATTATTGAAAGCGATTCAAAAATTAGAAATTCAGATTCTAGTCGAGAATGTTTCTGGACCTCCAGGTACTCTTGGTGAAGGTGGATTTTCAGCTCTAGTGAAAGTCCATTCAAAGAGCGAAGAATTTAAGATTTTATTCGATACAGGGCCATCAGCAGTTTCTATTTTGAATAATATTAAGAAATTAGAAGTGGATCTGACAACTATAAGTGCTATAGTGTTAAGTCATGGTCATTGGGATCATGTTGGAGGCTTAATCGAGGTTATCCCTTTAATAAATAAGCGTGTACCTTTGATTTGCCACCCCCAAGCTCTTTCACCAAAATGGTTGATAGACAAGGGAGAATCAATAGATGTAGGAATTCAAGGATTTGTTAATTCACCTGAAGAACTGAATGAACAGATAAAACTAATGATGACGACATCACCTTATAAATTTACAGAATCGATAATGACAACTGGTGAAGTACCACGAATTAATAATTTTGAACTTTTATCAGGCAAACTTAAGGAAGTTAAAACTCTATTAGACGGAAAAGAAGTACCAGACCAACTTCCTGATGATCTCTCATTAATTTTTCATTTAGTAGATGATTCAGTAGTGATTCTCACTGGATGTTGTCATTCTGGAATTATTAACACTATTGAGAAAACAAAAATCCTAACGAATTCTAGTAAAATAAGTGGAATTATTGGGGGATTACATCTTCATGATGCGTCTACTAATAGGTTAAATGAAACAGTACGAGAATTAAAACAATATCCCATTAAAAAATTAGCTCCTTGTCATTGTACAGGATTAAAAGGAAAAATTGGATTATTTAATGCCTTTAATAAAGGATTTATAGATACAACGGTTGCCTCCTTGGTCACTATTGAAGTAATGGATGATGTTTTTTAATCTGAACAGTTTATTCCTAGAAAAAATAACCTGAAACATACTAAATGACACTAACTCAAGAGAAACCATATTTATGACTCTTAAGATAAACCTATATGGAGTAACGATTGGAACAGAAATCTCACGGTTAGAGCAATCAAATAAAGAGAATCATATAGAAAATATATTGGTTAGATAGAGAATATAAACGAAATTATTCAAAAATGCTTTGGTGTAGAATTATTATGACAAAATGCGATTTTTGTGGAAGAACATTTTCTGAATCAAGATGGAAAGGAATCGGAAGAAAATATTGCTCTTCTGATTGTTACATGAAAGGTAACGCTCTTGTGAACCTTATTTTGTCTCTCTTATTTTTCATACTTGCTATTATAATGCTACTCTATTCCTCAACAATTCCACTTACAGATATTACCTATTTAGTTATTGGCGGTTTTTCATTGGCATTAGCTCTGTTTCTTTTATTTTTTGGCTTCTATGGGTATGTCCAAAGGAAAAAACCTAAAGATTTCTAACCTAAGTATAAGTATAACTTTTGTTTATAGCATGAAATGCTCAGTTCTTTGAATAATTTCATTTTGGAGTTCTGGAGTTAGATCAACAAAATAATCTGAATAGCCTGCAACGCGAACAATAAGATCTCTGTACTGTTCTGGGTGTTGCTGAGCTTTTCGTAGTGTTTCAGCATCAACTACATTAAATTGGATATGATGTCCATCTAATCGAAAATATGTTCGTATCAAATTAACTAGTTTAGAAATACCTTCGTCAGTAGCGAGTAATTGTGGGGTGAACTTCTGGTTTAAAAGAGTACCTCCTGTTCTGAGATGATCAATTTTAGAGGCAGATTTTATTACAGCTGTAGGTCCCTGCTTATCGGATCCTTGTACAGGAGAGATTCCCTCTGATAATGGGGTACTAGAAAAGCGGCCATCTGGGGTAGCGCCTGTCTTTTGTCCAAAGTAAACATGAACAGTAGTAGGAAGGAGATTAATTCGATGAGAACCTCCCTTTATATTAGGTCTTCCATTAACCGCATTAAAATAACTTTCAAATACCCTAATCGCGAGATTATCGGCATAATCATCATCATTTCCATATTTAGGCGTTTCAAAGCGTAATTTATCTTGTAATTCTTCAAAGCCCTCGTAATTTTTCCTTAATGCTTCTAGATATTCCCTAATTGTAAGGGTTTTTTGATCAAAAAGATAATACTTTAATGCAGTTAAACAATCAGTAATTGTACCTATTCCAACACCCTGAATATAGGAGGTATTATAACGGGCTCCTCCATTGTTATAATCTTTACCATTCTTAATACAATCATCAATTAATAATGATAAAAAGGGTGAAGGCATATATTTTGCATAAAGTCGTTCAATTAAATTATTTCCCTTGATCTTAATGTCAATAAAGTGATTTAGCTGCTTTTCAAAGCTATTATACAAATCCTCAAAGTTTAGCCAATCATGAGGATTTCCTGTATTAATCCCTATATATTTCCCTGTTAAAGGATCTATCCCATTATTCAGGGTTATTTCAAGAATTTTAGGTAGGTTGAAGTATCCAGTAAGAATATAGCTTTCAGTTCCAAAAGCTCCTGTTTCAACGCAACCAGATGCTCCACCATTACGAGCATCTATTATCGATTTTCCTTGCCTTAGTAATTCTTGAATTATTGCATCTGTATTAAAGATAGAAGGCTGGCCATAACCAGTTTTAATAATTTTCAAAGCTCTTTTAAGCAATTGATCAGGATTTTTCTTACTAACCTGAACCATTGAGCTAGGCTGTAAAAGCCGCATTTCTTCTACGACATCTAAGATTAAAAAGGATATTTCATTTGTAGCATCTGATCCATCTTCTTTTAAACCCCCCACGTTAATTAATGAAAAGTCTGTATAAGTTGCACTTTCTTGAGCTGTTACTCCAACTTTAGGAGGGGCTGGTTGATTATTAAATTTAATCCAAAAGGATTGCAATAATTCTTTAGCGAACTCTGGGGATAAAGTTCCATCTTCTAATCCTTTTAAATAAAATGGGTACAAGTGTTGGTCAAGGCGACCAGGATTAAATGAATCCCATGTGTTTAGCTCCAGCGTGACCCCTAAATGAACAAACCAGTAATACTGGAGTGCCTCCCAAAGAGATTGAGGTCTTTTAGCTGGGACATTTTCACAATTTTGTGCCATCTGCAACAGTTCTTGTTTTCGATCAGGGTCAGATTCTTCTTCTGCATGTTTTCGTAATGCTTTAACATAACGATTTGCATAAATAATAAGTGCTTCGGCTGCAATATCCATTGCTTTTAACTCTTCAAGTTTATCCAAAGCTTCAGGATCATTATAGAAATCTAATTTATCTATTTCATCTTTAATTTCTTTTCTGAGATCATTAAATCCTTTTTGGTAGATTTTTTTCCCTAAAACAGTATGACCAGGGGCACGCTGTTCTTGAAATTCGGTAAAAACACCAGCTTCATAAGCATCAATCCACTCAGAAGGAACAACTTGAAAAATACGTTCTCGTATAGACTTTCCTTTCCAAAATGGAATAATTATTAATTGGTAAAGACCCTCGGTGTCAGGAGAAACTTTGAACGAAATTTTTTCTCGTTCATTAAGTATTTTCAAATCAGAAGTTGAATGGATGCAAAGTTCTGGATATGTTGGAGTAGCTTTTGGTTTAGAGCCTTTTTCTCCGACAATTAATTCTCCAAGATTAATACATAAATGTTTATGCTCTAATATATACTTAAAAGCTAAAGCTCTTTCAACAGGAATCGAGACTCCTCTTGCTAATTCATTTTTATAAAATTCTGTTAAAAGTAAGGCTCGTTCAGGATCAAGAGTGGGGATAGCTTTCAAACTTTGCTCTCTTAATAGCTTTATCCGTGTATTCATTAATTACCCACCAATTTTTACCGAAAATCCGACATCTTGAAATTTTTGAGCAAGAACCTCTATTTGATGATCTGAGGGGGGTTCCAAATTTTTTAGAATATTATCTCTTCTTAATCGTTTATATTTTGATAATCCCGTTTTATGATATGGTAACAAATGAACAGCTTTAGTATGTTTTAAGTGAGTCATAAAATTAAGAATTAAATCAATATTTTTAGTTGTATCAGTTATTGTGGGTATAACGGGAAATCGAATTACTACTTGATTTTTCTCGTCATCTAGCATCATTAAATTTTCAAGAATTAATTTATTTGATACTCCAGTATGTTTAATATGTTCTAAATCATCTATTAGTTTTAAATCATAATAAATTCTTGTTATTTTATCTTTTACTCGTATAATATCAGTCCATTCAGCATATCCACATGTATCTAAAGTTGTGTCAATATCTTGGCTCCAACAATAATCAGATAAAGCTTCTAAAAAATCTATTTGAAGGAGGGGTTCTCCACCTGAAAATGTTACTCCCCCCCCTGATTCTTCATGAAATAAACGATCCTTATTAATTTCTTTGATCATCTCTGAAACTGAAACAGTATATCCGATTGTTTCTTCATTAT
>NZ_CDLCQJ010000122.1:0-14371 GCF_975850365.1 Candidatus Hodarchaeum mangrovi
AAATCGGAATAGAAAAACAACGAACATAAGCACTCCTATTAGCTGTAAGGATGGTCTTTGGGTCGCGCTTAGGATCTGTAACACTAACCCTGTGATGCTAGAACCAATAAATGCACTAATTCCACCAATTAACCCTGCTAATGAAATGTAAGTTGCTTTTCTATTGTTGTTTTCAGGACTCATTTCTGTTATGTCAAAAATCAATGTTTGGATTGCAATAGTAGATCCACCAAGAAAAAATCCAATTAAAATATTAGTAATAAGTATCCAATAGACTTGATTTGTCAGTATTGCTACTATAATAAAGATTGGAGGAAGAATCAAGGCTCCTCGAGAGCCAAGTATAACTTTCTTACGTCCAATTTTGTCCGTCAACCATCCACCAATATTTTGACTAACTGCAACCGTCATTCCCATCGAAAATGCTAATAAACCAATTTCGAACCAATTATGGGCAAGTTCGAAGGTAACATATGGAAAAAGCGGCCAACCTGCCCCCCAAGCTAATGTAAATATAAAATCTGCAATAAAGAATTTTTTTAAGGGAGATGGTATTTGGGATAAAAATTTTTTCAACTCCCATTTTTCTTTCAGCGTTGAAAATTCCTTTGTTAGGATTTTCTGGCTATTGGGAAGGAAAATTGTAAGAACCATTGCAAATCCATATCCAAGCGAGCTAATATAAAATGGAAGAGTTAATGTTTGAATATTTTGGCGAGTAGGATCAAGTTGATCCAAAAGAAAAGTTACTGTCAACAATACAAAATTTCCAATAAATGTGATAAAAGAACTAATCCGACCTAAGACTGTGCCTCTAGATCTTGAGGTGGTAAAGTCTGAAAGGTATGCAGACCATGCGGGACCAACAACGACTAATCCCAAAATAGTTTGTAATATCAATAAAAAAAGAACTATTAGAGGATTGGGAGAATGTGGAATAACTAACGAAACAAGGAATAATACTAAATTCCCTCCGAATAAAAATAATCTCCTATCAAATCTATCAGCGAGATAGCCCCAAAGAGGGTTAAACAATGCTGCCCCTAATTGTCGAAATGAGGTTAAAAATCCTTGAACAATACCTGTTGCTCCAAGCATAATTGCTAAAAATTGATATAAATTGTCAAATAACACTGATCCAATATAATTTCCTAATCCTAGTACATATGTTAGTCGAGGGAATCGATTGCTTGAAGAACTATCGTTTCTAGTTATTATTTGGGTCATAGGGGTGCATAGAAGGCGTTAAAGGATAAATTAAAAACTATATAGTACTGGATTAAATTTGATCATACTCTTTTTCAGAAGTTATGGCCATCAAATACCCCAAGTTGGCTAAATAATTACATTATCCTTAAAGTTTTGCCTTTCTATCTTCTGAACTCAATCTTGATGACCCTCAAACCGTAATTCAGGGGAGTACAGTGAATCCTGTTGTAAAGAATATTCTGTATAAATAATGCTGAACCATATATCTTTAATAAGTTGATGATTGAGCGATTTCTAGAAGAGAAAAATGGTAAAAAAAGCTGAAAATGGCAATTTATTTCATATTAAATGGTTTTATAAACAAGGATTAACAATTATAGTTATTTTCATGTTTTTCATCCAAATCCCAAATTTAACAATAGCTGAAATGGAACCTAATTCAATGAATAATACAACATCCAAACTTTCACCAGGTCAAATTAAAAGGGTCGATTGGATGCCAAATTTTCCCTCACCATATGAAATGAGAGATTGGAACAAAGTTACAAAGGATTATGATTCTTTCATATTTGATTTTGATAAGATAGGAGATTATTTGCCTTTTATTCATTGGTCCACCGAATTTCAAAATTTTCCCAGAAATACCTTTAATTTACCTTCTTATGTTGGGTCAGTTGTGGCAGATGAAGCCATTAATTGTTTAGCTGCTGTTTTAGGTGCAACATTAGTTGGAATTGACAAATCAAACCAAAATGGGGTAGATTGGGTACTTATGTGTGAGAATTGGTATAATATTGATACTGCTCAACATCTCTATCTTAATAATCGGCGAACAATGACTGGAAAAACTTTTTGGTATGAACTTCTTCCTACTGTGTTATTTTATCAACTAGCTTACTATTATCCAACCACTGGTGATTTTCAAAACGAGACGCATCAAATTGTAGAACGATGGTATGAGGCCTGTGTTGCATTAGGAGGTTCAACTAATCCTTGGCAGAATCCCAATTTTAATTATACAGCATTTGATTTCCTGAGAATGAGTGGGGTAGATAATGGACAATGGCGAGAACCTGATGCAGCAGCTGCAGTAGGTTGGCTTGAATATATTAGCTGGTTAAAATGGGGAGATGAACGATTTCTAACAGCTGCAGATTGGTGTATTTCATTCTTAGATCAGCTCACGTTTAATCCACTTTATGAAATCCTACTTCCATATGGAGCTTATACTGCTGCTCGGATGAACGCAGAGCTGGGACGGAATTATGATGTAAACAAGATTATTAATTGGTGTTTCGACCCTAGCTATGTAAGGCCTGGATGGGGAGTAATCACTGGGAGATGGGGACAATATGATTGCAATGGGCTTCATGGAAGTATGACCGATGGTGGGGGATATGCATTCGCTATGGGGACTTTTCAAAACGTTGGTGCTCTCATTCCTTTAACCCGATATGATGATCGATATTCACGAGCAATTGGTAAGTATGTTCTGAATGCAGCAAACGCTGCAAGATTATACTACGGAAATGGTTTACCTTATCTACACCAAGACTCTGAAGATTGGCTTAAAATATATGATCCTGATTCTTGTATTGCTTATGAGGGATTACGTAAAGATTGGAATGGAATTGCCCCTCTTGCAACGGGAGATGTAAATCAAGATCGCTATTTGAATCAACAGGGACCAACTAACCTTGGTTTATATGGTAGTTCGCATGTAGGAATTTTTGGAGGAATTATCTCCCCCACAAATATTGAGGGGATCCTCCAATTAGATTGTCTCAAAACTGATTATTATCATGATGATGCTTATCCTACTTTCCTTTATTATAATCCATACAATAGTAATAAAACAGTTGAAATTAATGTGGGACAATATATTTGTGACTTATATGATGCTACGACTAATAGTTTTCTAAAAAAAGGAGTTTCTGGCCTTAGCTCCTTTATTCTTCCATCTAATACTGCTGCTTTAATAGTTATAGTACCTTCTGAGGGAACTTTAAGTTATATAGATAATAAAACCCTAATTAATGGAGTTATTGTGGATTATACTCCAGAAATTTTTCAGTATTCAAAAAGTACTTCAGCCTTTTGGTTTACCCCTACACTTGCTCTAATTGTTCCATCACTCATTAGAAAACTATTCAAACAAACGAATATTAAAAAAAAACCCATTGAAAATTATAATAAGATTGAGGGAGATTAAGGGGAGAAATTCTCTTTTTTTGCACCTTATGGAATTTCTAGAAAAAACGAGTTTTTTAATAAAAATCAGTTGTTGAAGGATCCATAGTTTTATATCGACTGAATTACAGATTGAAGTTAAGTAAGAGGAATATAGCTGCTTTCCAAACAGTTTGCGCAAGGTTACTTGTGTTACTTCCTAATAAAATAATAATGCAAAGAAATTAAAAATAAAACCCAAAACCAGTTTTGACACCTTTATTGGTTATCAACTTTAAAAGATGGCTTTATAATGACATCCTTATTTGATTATATAATTTCATATTTTATTTATTTTCTACCTAGCTTAATCCTAGCTTTCCTCGCTGTTTTAATCGGTCTTGTTGTTTTTTATTTGGGAAAGAGAAAAAATATTCAACTAATGGATAATTCCATTAATCTACTTCAAAGGGATAAAGAAAACAACGGATGGAAGTTTAAACTAGCGGAGAAAACCACAAGTGGACGAACATACCTTGTTGACTTGAAAAAAGACCTTTTATTAGAAGATTTTCGAATTCACTTTACTTTAATACCGAGACATCTTATAATAAGCCGAATTGGATCACTAATCAGAAAAAGGAGAGATTATTTGCTTATTGAAGCGGACCCGGCTGATAAAATAGTCTTTCGATATCAAATTGAAATAATGCCATATAGAGAAGAAAAGAGAAGAAAAGCATTATTTGATATGTTAGGAAAATTACAAAAAATAAGCATCGGAAATCCACAATTTGAAAAAAGTCTTGGTATATGGGTTAATGATCCCGAATTTTTTTCAGCAGTTTTTCAAGAGAAACCACAAATTCTACGTAATTTATTTTCTTATAGAGATATCATTGTCAGGTTCTCCTTATATCCATTAGAGCATCCTTCGATTCGTTTGGTTGCTGAATTATCTGAAGGTATTGAATTTACAAAATTAATAGAAACTTTGTTTGATTTAACTGCTGGTATTGTAAACATTGGTTCTAAAGGTTTTTATGCAAAAAAGAAGGATCAGCTACGTATAATTCGAGATAAAAAACTTGAAGAAGAAAAACAACGGCATGGAGATCGAAAATTTAAAATTTAAAGATTTTTTCAATTTTTATTTTTTCCCAGATTTTTGCTTAAATTACCCTCTTTTACTTTCTCTTCTATTTTATTTCTAAGGTCAAAGACATTAATTGATTTTGGAAAACGATAAATGGCCAAATCAACATATTCGCTTTCTAAATCTTCTTCAAATAATCTTATAATAAAACCTTTTGCACCATAATGGGAAAAAGAGACTGCTAAGGCAACAATCGAGAAATCAGTCCATTTATATTCGTGAATTCGTTTTCCGATGCTGATACTAAACTTATCTGGCAAAAGGATTATCTCTCTTTTTACATAACGAGTATGATAATAATAAGTAAATCCTACAGCTCCCAAAAGGAGAAAAGCTATAGTTACAATATTTATAGGAATAAGCGGAGATCCAGTCAATTGGGTTATTAATGATCCTGTAGCTAAGAAAAAAATCGATTCTAGAAGAAGAATAATTCCATAAACAAGTAAAATAGAAAATCCAATCCGAGTTGAAAGTTTAATAATCTCCTCTTGATTAACTAGAGAATCGTCCTTTGTAGATTGAATCATTTATTCACCCTATTCTTTCTTCCAGAATTTTAATCTCAAACCTTTTTTATCCATTTCAGAGGGATTAAAGAGAGTAGCACCACGCCGAGCAATAAAACCCTCAGAGTGAATAAACTCCTTATTCTTTAAATTTGCATATACCAAACCGATTTCTCGTTGGTTAAAGCGTTTCAAATGACCCATTACATTGTCAGGTAGATTTTCTTCACCAAAGAAAACTAGCCAGCTCCATTCAAATTCCATTATCTCCATTAATGCCCTAAGATAACGTATCCAACTCACAATCGTTGACCATTTTGTTTTTGAGGCATTTTGAAGCTCTATTACAGAACATGCCACAACATAGGTGGGAGAAGCTAAGAATGCGAAAGCTCTAGATAGAATGAAACCTTTTCCTCGTACACCCCCATAGATTAATGCATCAACTGGTTTTTTCGATTCATCAATATTCTTGCCTTTTAATGCTTTAGAAATATCGAAATCTCTTAAGGAAAGATCAAAATTTGCTATCCATCGCCCACCCTTAAAGAATAAACATGTTTCTATAAACCGAAGATATTTCTCCTTATAAGAAAGATTGAGATGTGTCACAATATTTCAACCTTTACATTTCTCGCTCCTTTATAAATTATATGGCATAAAGAAATAGGAAAAAAAAAAAGGGGGGAGGGGGAGAGAAATCTTATTCGGGTGGGATTGAAGCATAGATTGTTGTAAAGTCTACTCCGCGTCTTGAATTATAGGTTTTCATAACAAAGTAAATGATTGCTCCTATCAAAATCAGGAGAATATACCACCAGAACCACCAGTTGATAGTACCGATCGGATCTGCAAAATCAGGAATGAGTCCTCCGCCAACGGCCAGATCAGGTACTAAAGGCGGTATAAAGCCTAATAATCCTGTTAAACCTTCTAATGGCATAAGAACCCCTGCACTTGCAGGTCCAAGAATAAGGAGGTCGAGATATATGTTCAAAATCAGTGCTATGATACCTATTACTACAACCCCTTCATACTTTCCAATCTTAGGACGCCATCCAGACCGTTCATAGACATCTTTCAGCTTTCTAGGTAATATTATTGCTGAAACACAGGCTGTTGTAAAGAATACTGCATCTAATAGATCTGTGCCTCCGACTGATCCACCTGGATTGAAGATGTCTCTTAGAATTGGGATATCTTCGCCACCAAGTAATGCTCCTAACCCATTAGTACCATTGAAGAAATCAGCTTCACCTAATGCTCCGAGAACCGCGACAATACATGTAAAGAGAATAGCGTTCGTAGGTGAGTGCCATCGTTCATGAACTTTAGCGAATCTTTCTGGTAGGGCTCGGTCAAAGCTCATGGCGAATATGATACGGGATGAAGTTGTTACAAATGGAGGTAAGTCGTTAGCAAGCCATAAAATAGCAGCGACTGCAAACGCGATGTTTAAGATATCACCCATTCCAAACATATTGAAACCACTTGAGGACATCATTGCGACAAATGGCATCCAAGCACGATTTGGGAAAGTAGTAGCTGCAGCACCATCACCATACCCTAAGTAACCTAGCGACTGGAAGAATGACCATCCCTCTGAGTTTGCAACTGTACCTGTACCAACTGAGGCAGCCATAGCCATGAAAGTACTGACGGTAACATAAACTCCAAGAATGATAAACCCAGCTGCTAGATGTGAGATAGGTAATGACCTGTTTGCTTCTTTCACTTCACCTGCTGCGAAGGAAATTGCAGCATAACCAATCCATGCCCAATATGCAGCCATAACAGCTGAATTAACAGCTTCAACGTAGTCTGTTACCTCAGCAGTATTAATTCCCTGAGCTACTGCTTCATTAATCCACTCTGTTGGAGAATGACCTGTGAATGACGTAATACCCTCAGCCATGGTAGTGGGATTTAAGGCACCTAAAATTAAGAAAAGATAGATCATCAAAGTAATTACTGCAGGAATCCAGAACATTATATGGAGTACTTTTCCAGTCATAGAAGCTCCGAAGAATGCCAAAGCCCCAAAAGCGAATATAAAGATAGTTCCGAGTACGAAAAGTGGTATAGGATCGAAGAGCCATTCAGTTATCGGTTCTAGAGCAGGAACAGCTACTGGTAAGAATAACCCAAAGAACTCAACAACTGCTACGGCAATAAGCCCATAAGAAAGTGCAATCCCCATGAATTCAGCCCATGCTGCAGTAAAACCAATCCCTGGACTTATAGTTCTTGAAATATATACATATCCGCCACCTGCTCGGGGCATTGCTGTTGCCATTACAGCAAATACAAATACAGTCGCTATTGCGGCTGCTCCAGTCATAGTAAAAGCAACGACAAGAGGTTCAACGGGAAGTAAGTAATTCGATGGTTTAATTGGAGATCCTCCAGCTGCCTGAAAGACTCTTTTTTGCCAACCACCGCCAATAACGTTACTTAGGATGAAAATAGTTGCTGTAATTACTCCGATCTCACGAACAAGCCCAGTTGCATCGCGGACATATGTTTTTGATTCACTCATATTTTTCACCTATATAATTAATTATATTAGGTTTTATTTTTGTTTTATGTGTCTTTTCTGAGCTTTAAATTGACTTATACACTGTTGCCTGAATTTGTAATATCTATAAATTGTCATGATGTTTAATCTAGACATTTACAGTTTTTTTTAAGCTCTAAATCAAATGAGCTGTATTAAGACACAAACAAATCACGCACTAATTCATAATTTTAAACGTTTCGTTCATCTTTTATTGACTTAATTTAAACCCTAAAAAAGTTGTAATAATGAAAAAAATAGTCTTTAGACTTCTTGGAAAAAAAATTTTTTTATAAAAAATTAATTAAATTCTTTAATTACGGTTTATAACAGCATTCTGTTATTTTAAGTTATTTCAATCTTCCTGTTCTCTATAAAGCAAAAAATTTTAAATCGACTTTTTTTTCTCAAATATCATACTATTTAGGGTGAATTCTATGGTCAGATTATTTTTCTGTACAGATATCCATGGTTCTGAAGCTGTTTGGAGAAAATTTTTGAACTCTGCAAAATATCTTAAGGCTGATACTATTATTATGGGTGGGGATATTACTGGAAAAAGAATTGTTCCTATTATTAAACAAAAAGATGGGACTTGGAAAGGATCTATATATGGATTGGATAAAGAATCTGTGATAATGGCAACAGAAGAAGAGGTATTAGATTTTGAAAAACGAGCACGGTTTTCAGGCTGTTACCCTTACCGCTTAACAGAAGAAGAAAATTTAGTTCTATCGTCCTCAGACTCTTTAACTGAAGATCAGAAAATGATAAAAGGAGGTCCACTTGATAAATTATTTGATCATGTAGAAGCGGAAGGGCTCCAATTATGGATTGATATGATAGATGATGTAATGGAGGATGGATCAAGACGGGTTCCAGAAGGTACAAAAATAATAATATGTCCTGGAAACGATGATAAGTTTGCTATTGATGAGATTATTAAAAAAGATCCTCGAGTGATTTATGGGGAGAATACTGTAGTTCAACTTGATAACCACCATGAGATGCTTAGTTATGGATGGACGAATCCTACCCCATGGAATACATATAGAGAGTGTGAAGAGGAAAAAATTGAACAAAAGCTTAATGATTTAGTTTCTTTAATAAAAAATATGAATAACGCCGTATTTTGTCTTCATTGTCCTCCATATGATTCTATTATTGATGAAGCACCCCTCTTAAAACCAGATTTGACTTATGTTGGCTACAGTGGTGGTGAACCAATCAGAGGCCCTGTTGGATGTAAATCTGTCAGAACGGTAATCGAACAATACCAACCCTTGTTGGGATTACATGGCCATATTCATGAGTCCCCAGGATATGTAAAGATAGGCCGTACATACTGTTTAAATCCTGGGAGTGAATATACTGAAGCCATTCTTAAGGGATTTCTAGTTGAGCTGGAGAAGGGGAAAATGAAAAGGATGCAACGGGTTGAGGCATGAATCTATAAAATTTATATATACTAATTTTTTTATGTAATATTATTGAATTTTAAAGGCGTATTTCCGTGACAGTATTAACAAATATCCGATTTGAAGGCTGAAAAATGGAAGAATCAGCAAAACAACATAATGATGAGCTCATGAAAGCTGGATATGAGATTTTAGAAAGGTGTATTGAAGCAAATTTTCCCTGTTTCATCTGGGGAGGAGGAGCTATTTATCACTACTTAAATGGTAATTTAGACTATCGAAAAATGAGTGACATCGAATTTCTCCTACCTAAATCTGCAGATACTAAAATGCAAAATATTCTTGAACAGATGGATTTTATTCCGTACTCTACTTTTAATAATATTCAAAATATGTATCCCATGCCACGTAGAGAATTTTATCTCCCTGATCGGAAACTTACAATTCAAGAAATTGAAGATATAAAACATGGGAGAAAAAATGATCTAAAGAGTGTTAAATTCAAGAAAGTTGAACTTTTTGTTGATGGAATCAGAATGTGTTGGAAGTTTACGCTTAAAGAACTTCCAAAAAGTTATGCTGATTCGAGAATCTGTCCTCCAGGTTTTCAGGTCGCACTAAAAGTCAACCCAATTCATCCTGATGATTTTGATTTCAAAGATGTCCAAGATATCTCGCGAATATTTAATAAACCAGCTCTAAAGATCAATAAACTAGATACAATTATACCTGAACCTAAAATTGACGATACTTTAGAGTGCTGTCTAGGAACAAAAACTTTTGAACGAATTTCAAAAGCGAAGGATCAATTTGCCACAGTTGCTTTTCGTAATCTCAATAGTGTTCTTGAATCTTCTGAATTGACTGATATTGGAAAATCTAAAGTAGAAGAACTTTTAACAGTCCTAGAGGTTCTTAAGAAGAATGATAAAGGTGGATTTTTATCTGGTTTAAGACGAGAAAAACCCGTTCGTGTAGATGCTAGAGAACGATAGTAATTTTCATTGATTCTACACTAGAATGTCACAAGAAGTTTTTGAGTTTTAAATGAGGAGAAAGAACGAAAAATCACTGCTGAGTTCACATTTTATCATAGTAAATGGAATTCGGGATATTTTCTTATTCGGTAGAATTTTCTAATAATGAAATCGAATTACACCATAATTAGGGTATTATCTTAAGATTTTAGAAGAATATAATTCAAAAAAAGAAGGGGCAAGGATTATCATTGACAAAAAGCTTCATATTCTTTTGGGCTCATCAATTTAGCTAAATCATTATCAAGATCTGAAGGTCTCACTCTAACTAACCATTTGCCATATGGATCCATGTTTAGACTTTCTGGCTCATCATCAAGCTCTTCATTAACTTCAATAACTTCTCCAGAGATAGGACTATAAACATCGCTAACAGCTTTAACGCTTTCAACAGAAGCAAATACCTCTCCATGAGTAACTGTATCACCTTCACTGGGAAGATCTACCATAATTATATCTTTAAGCGTTTTTTGCGCATAATCGGAGATTCCAATCAGGCAAGTACCATCATCCTCCACTCTAACCCATTGATGTTCTTTGAAGTATTTTACACTATTATCGATTTCATAGGACATGTTTTAAAACTCCTTTACGGAAACCAATTCTGTGAATATTTAAAGTTACAGTAGCTATAAAGTTTTTTGCCTACATAGAAGCTATAAACCTTTTTTATAGAGATAGATGATAGGTTGAGTAATGGACTTGAGAAATTATTTAAGGTAAAATTATGTTAAAAAAACGTTTTATTGGTTTAATAAATTAAAAAAATCACACAAGTCTAATTATAGACATGTACCCCAGTAGTAACAGAAAAACTAATAGGAATTGAATAAAAAAATACGAATCATTTACAAATTAAACTATTTAAAACTCGTATTGGTGATTTGTATTTTATACAGACAAGTGTTCAATAATGAGAAGCTCACTCTTTAATCCAAGATAAAAATTTACATTCTTTAGTTTTGAAATTTAGAAAGGTCAAATGGGTGAAGCTAAGTTTTGATTTTTTTTGAATTTTAACAATAGGTATAATCATTAGCTCGGAACAATAATTAGGTAGGTGAGAATCTGTTAAAACACTTTTCAAATACATTATGACTACGATATCTTAAAATAATTATTAAATATAGATTGAATTGAAACAGAATGAGGGTTTTAGCTGTTTCATAAAAGGTACAATAACCAACAAATATTTTAAAACTAATATCAAAATATAAAAGTTTGAAATAGACTATACATAACTTTCTAATAGCTAGATGTTATTTTTATGTAAGAAGTCTTATGATATGACAAAATTCTGAAGATAGGAAGATAAATTTAGAGCTAAACTCCTATGAAGTCAAAAAACATAAAATCAAAATAAAATGGATAAAATACCATTATACGATAGAAAATCTTGTTTCAGATTATGAAGGCTAAAAAAGTTAAAAAGGGTTCATATAATATCGTGATTGTCATGCCTACATCTTCTATAGAGGAAATCGTTGATTTAGATTCTGCAGACCCAAATTTTAAGAATGAGGTGGTTTCTGAACCTGGAGGCCAACATTTAAGGAACTGTTTTCAATGTTCATCCTGCACTTTAACATGTCCCGTAGCTGAAATACCTACGTCAGAATTGAATCCACGAAAAATAATCCGACAAGTGTTACTTGGCCTTAGAAAGGATGTTTTGGAATCAAAAGCAATTTGGCAATGTGTAGGATGTTTTGAGTGTACAGATAGGTGCCCTCAAAATGTACGTTTTACAGAGATTATTGAGGCATTACGCCGAATTGCTGTACGTAGTACTAAGATAAAGGATCCAAAAAAGCGTATTAAGCTTTCAAAAGAAGGAAAACTGAAGAGTTCTTTTGATAAACGTTTTACCGAAAGTGTTTGGCTATGGGGGCGATCTTGGGAGCCAGAAATGATCGGTCGATATATTTTATATGGACGAGGAATACCTTTCGGTGTTCTTGTAGGTTTTAACTATATTTCGATGATTCTAAATCTATTGATTAAATTGAAAATTGAATTTTTCCCTCCTTGGAATCCTACCGCAAGGAAAGAGGTTAGAGCGATTTTTAAAAAAGCAAAAAGCATTGAAGAGTAAAGTGAAAAGAATGAAAGTGGGCTATTATCCAGGATGTTCTCTTCATAAAGTAGCTAAGGAATATAATAAATCAGTTTTTAAAATAGCTGAAAAATTGGATATTGAACTAGAAGAATTGAAAGATTGGAACTGTTGCGGAGCCTTAGAGGTTACAGCGGTTAATCATCTCGCAGCAGAAGGGATTGTAGCTAGAAATCTTGCCATCGCAGAGGAACAAGGATTTAAATTACTTACAGCAGTATGTCCTGCTTGTTCGTATCAGTTGATAACAACTAATCACAAGATGGTTCAAGATAAGACGAAAGCTGCTGAAATAAATTCTTTATTAGGAAAAAAAGAATATACTCCAGGAAGTGTCAAACCAATACATTTTTTACAGTTATTGCGTGATGAAGTTGGCTTAGAAAAAATTAAAGAGAAAATTATACCTGAAAATCCTCTGAAAGGTAAAAAGGGGGTTTCTTATTATGGTTGTGTTTGTACACGTCCAAAAGATATTCTAGAATTTGAAGATCCAGATAATCCAACTTTTATGGATGAGTTGATAAGACTTGTTGAAGCTGAAACTCCTTATTTTCCTATGAAGACAAAGTGTTGTGGAGCTACGCAACTACTTGTCGCTAAACCTATTGTAGAAACTCTCACTGGAAATATTATTGTAAATGCTAAACAAGTTGGAGCAGATTTTATTGTAGTAGCTTGTCAAATGTGTGCATTAGCCCTTGATGGACAGCAAAAGCAAGCAATAAAGAGAGTTAAAGGTGGAAAATTTACAATTCCTATTTTATATTTTAGTCAAGTTCTTGGTATAGGAATGGGTCTAGATTATAAATCACTGGGACTAGGATCGAATTACATCTCCCCTAAGGAATTATTAAAGTAAACTAAAGCATGAGGAGTTGATTAAGACAATGGAAAGTTGTTTAATAATTGGAGGGGAAATTGCTGCTACAAGAGCTGCACATGATTTATTAGCTCTTGGAATTCCTGTTATAATGATCAATTTTTCTGAAGAGTTATGTAAAGTATCTAAAATGCTCCAACGGGGAGATAACGGTTTTTCTCATAAAAAAAATGGTCAGATTCCCTACTTGATAGAACTAGAATCAAATCCACAGTTAACTTTGATCAATAATATTGAAAGGGTTAAAATTATTCAGAAGGATTCACCCTTTGAAATTGCTGTTGAATATAACGATACAACAAGAACTTTTTTGACAGAAACTGTCATACTTGCTACAGGATTCAAACCATTTGATATCAAAAAGCTTGAGGAGTATGGTTATGGTGTCTTAGATGGAGTTATTACTCTCTTTGACCTTGAGAAATCCTTACAAAATAATAAATTACCTTTCAATGAGAATATTGAGCGAATTATATTCATTTTGTGTGCTGGTTCACGAATTTCCCGAGGAAATCCTGATTGTTCAACATACTGTTGTAATCATTCAATTAATCAAGCTTTGTTTATCAAGAAGATGTACCCTCAAATTGAAGTTATTTTAATGTACATGGATATCAGAACGGTAGCAAATCAAGAATTTCTTTATAATGAAGCTAGAAAAGCGGGAATTATTTTTGTTAGAGGACGACCTTCTTCTATAGAACGATTAAACGACAAACTTGTTACCTTCGTTGAAGATACTCTCTCAGAGGAACAAAAATTTATGACAGCTGATCGTGTAGTGCTAGCAGTTGGAAGTCAACCCTTTCCTGGCAGTGATGAGCTAGCACTTAATTTTAATATCCAGTTAAATCATAATAACTTTATTAAGGTGGTTCAAAAACCAGTTACTACATCTGTTCCTGGTATCTTCACTTGCGGATCTGCCTGTGATGGAATCAAGAATATTCAGCAAAGTTTTGCAGAGGGTGGAGCTGCTGCTATGGCTGTAGTAAAATTCTTAAAAAGGAACTAGGAATATGATAAATTCAGAAAAATCAAAGGTTTCAATCGATTTAAATTCTGAAGAATTCTCAATCATTAACACTTGTTACCAATGTGGATATTGTACTAGTGTATGTCCCTTACGTAAGGTTTCAAAATACAATCCAAGACTTATAATACATTCCGCTTTATTAGGTAATGAATTAACTATAGAAGACTTGACAACATGTTTAACTTGTAGCCTGTGTTTTGAAGGTTGCCCTCAGGAGATTAATTTTCCCGATTTCATCCGTGAAAGTCGAGCGAAAATTATAATAGCCGAAGAAAACTTCG
>NZ_CDLCQJ010000123.1:0-19877 GCF_975850365.1 Candidatus Hodarchaeum mangrovi
ATTCTGAATGGAGAGCATTCAGTATATTTGTTCATGAATGGGAAAGAAAAAGATATCTTGATGTTTAAATGTTGCTAAGATAGGTGATTGGGCAATGATTGAAGCTGATTTTGTGATTATAAATGCAAATGAATTAATAACTTTAAAAGGGGGAAGAGAAAAACCTAAAACTGGGGAAGAAATGCGAGATCTAGGGATCATAAACAATGGAGCGGTTGCAGTTTCTAAAGGAAATATTGTTGCAGTAGGAACAACAAGAGAGATTTTATCAGAGATCCAGAAAGGTTCTCAGATAATTGATGCAACAGGTAAGTTAGTCACACCAGGACTCATTGATCCGCATGTTCATCTTGTTTTTGCTGGTACACGAGAAGATGAACTTGAGAAAATGGCAGTTCTTGGACAATCTTATTTAGAAATTAAAGAGCAAGGTGGGGGAATGAATAAATCACTTAAAATGACTGCAGAAACACCTTTTAATGAGCAGTTAGCGATTACAACCAAAATCCTTGATAAAATGCTAATTTATGGAACTACAACTATTGAAGCAAAAAGCGGATATGAAATGACTTATGAGGGGGAATTAAAACAGCTAGAAATAATTAGTACATTAAATAAAATCCATCCGATCGATTTAGTACCTACATTTCTTGCACAAGGGATTCCTCCTCAATTTGAAGCTAATGTAGATGAGCTAGTTAATGAAATTGCTGTAAAATGGATTCCTGAAATTGCGAAGCGCAAATTAGCCGAATATGCTGATGTTTTTTGCGAAAAAGGATATTTTAACCTAGAACAAACTCGTAAAATCCTTCTTTCTGCACGAAAAAACGGGCTGAAATTACGAAACCATTGTGATTGGCTTGCTCATAGTGGAGGAACCCGATTATCTGTTGAAATCGGAGAGATTGTTTCTGTTGATCATCTAATTTGGACTCCAATAGAAGAAATTGAACCTTTAAAAAATCAAAAAACTGTCATTATCTTTCTTCCTACATCTCCATTCTGTTATGTAGGTAAGTATGCAAATGCTAGAGAAATTATTGATAGAGGATTACCCGTTGCTCTAGCTACAGATGTTAGTGCTGCAAATATGTGTGAATCAATGCAAATGATGATGACTCTTGCAGTTTTAAGAATGAAAATGACTGCAGCTGAAGCATTAGTCGCTGCTACTATAAATGCTGCCCACTCAATAAATCGGAATATGAATATAGGATCTCTTGAGGTTGGTCAAAAAGCTGATATTGTAATATTTAATGCACCTAATCACAAATTCTTTGCATACAATTATGGTATAAATTTAGCTGAAAAAGTATTCAAGAATGGTATATTAGTTGCTGAGAATGGGAGACGAATCCGTTGAAAAAAATGAGGGAGCAATTTCCCTCATTTATCTCGTTCACTTTTCAAGGATGGAAGTAGAATAACACATACCATTACACTTAGAAGAAGAATCCATTCAAACCCCGGCGATGATTTTTGAGACGTGGTGGATTTTGGTGGATATCCGCGAATAAAAACAAAATTGATACTTTTTGGATTTCCTGCTAGATCTTGTACAGTTAATTTGATTGTATGACTTCCAGATTCGAAGTTTTCTGGATATAGATTTTTTTCAATATAGAATCCAGAATGAGTTTTATTGGCCTTAGGACCATTGAATCCCGTCTTTTCACCATCAATTTGCATAAAAGCTTGAAATTGATCAATTCCAGATTCATAATCATCAAACCAGAATATTATCTCCTCTGTTTTGTATAAATAGGAATTATTCTCCATTCCTTTTACTCCAATGATTGGAGGTATTGTATCTGTAATGATCTCGAATCCTATATACTCTGAATTCCATGAAAAGTTAAAAATTCTAATACCTTGATCAATACTTGTACTAAAATTATACCATCCGTTCACACCAGAATTCGGGATTAAGTCACTGATATTAGTAGTTAAGCTTCTTAAAGGATCATATACAACTCCTTCTATATATGCTGAGTTATTTATTGTACCATTTTGAGAAACATGAAGGGAAAAAGAAATAGTTTCGCCTACTAATTCGTAAGTACCAAATAATTGATCTTTAGCTTGTAACCATGTGAAAATCTCTTGAAGAAGTATGTCATTATGAGTTTCAAAAGTTGAAATTTCATTTAAATATCCACGATTTGAAATAAAGATAGAACCTGATGTGACCACGATTCTTCCTCCCAAAGGATAATCATATGATGCCATAGCTATATTTGATCTTCTATTATGATAAGCCAAAGCCATAGCAGGGTTCTCTATACTAAAAAAAGACCCTGATACATCAAAGTAATCGGCTGAACTACCAATAGGAGAAAGATGTTGTATCGTCGCAGGTGTTATGCCTATTGAAGGGGTAATTTCATTTGTAAATATTCCCCAATCTTTTAATAGGGACTCCATACCTAGAGGAGTACTTATTGGGGAAAGAAGAAGAGCTCCCCCCTTCTTCACATAATCCTTAATCGTTTCTTGTTCTGTAGCATTTATTAATGAATTTCGGTTTTTATAGTCCAAGTAATAGAAAAAGCTATCCACATAATATTCTTTATATGTTATATTGCTTGCCACTAACCAAATCACGTCATATTCATTTAAAAGTGAAGTAGTGAGATATGCTTTATTTTCATTGAGAACAATTCCTTTTTTTGAAAGATCAAAAATCATGTTTCTAAAATCACCAAGGCTATTATATGCAAAATCAGCGGTAGTGCGTGTATGTAGAAGAACTTGTTTAGATGCCAGTCCAATAGTGAACAAATATGGAAAATCTAATAGAATGGTGTCATTAACTTTGAATACTATTCTACCAGAGTATTGACCTATCGGAGTATCATTAGGGACATCAAAAGATAGGATTAAGTCATGGGAATAGGCTTTAGACAATAAACCATTATTAAGATCTTGGATACTATATCTTAAACCATTACCTGTATAATTGACTAAAACCTGTTCTTTAATATTCAAATAATTAGAGATATTTCCTTCTATAGTGACGGAAACGTTTTCCATCTCTGAAGAGACAAAAGTAAAATGAGCTGATTTATAAACCATTCCTTGTAGAAGATTCGGTATAGGATATGTCCCAGGAACATAATTACTAATATTTAAAGGATTTGTAGCAGCATAAATTGGGTGGTTGTTAATTTTTGTTGCATTCATTAATGCTAAATATGCATTATAAACATTAATTTGTCCTGTTCCATGTTCCCAAGGATTATCTGAAATTATTGGCATAGCTGTACCCATTAAAGAAGCTTTCAGAGTTCCTGGATTAACTTCTAAACCTTCCTGTCTCATAGCACTTAGTAATACTGCTGCAGCTCCTGCTACATGAGGAGAGGATTGAGATGTACCATCAGTTGTAAAATATCCTCCTTCAGGAGATGTAGTAGGAATATTTGTTCCAGGTGCCACAACATCTGGTCCCATAGCATTGGTACCCCATACAGGGCCAGTACTACTATAAATAGCTCTTGATACCATACTTTCTCCTGTTGCTCCAACACTTATCTCATCAATAAGATTTGTTCCATCAATTCTGTAATCTCCACCTCCTAAATTACCAGCAGAGTGGACAAACAATACTCCATTTTCAATCGCCCGTCTTATTGTATAATAACCTATTCTTTCATTAGGATCCAGTAACATGTTCCATGTACCAGTTTCTGGATCAGTTGGACCATAGCTACGATTAATAATATCAACACCGTTCTCAATTGCCCAATTAATGGCTGCAATCTCTCCTAAAACAGTTGTTTCAAGGGAACTGTCAGAGGTTTCATCCATATCTGCATCAAGAAGCCATGATTCTGGGGCCATACCCTTTTTGGATGAATCATTTATACCACCTCCCGCAGCAAAACCCGCTACTCCTGTTCCATGATAGTCCGGAGTATTTGTTTTATTTTCTGAATTACCATAAATTGTATTTATAAAGCTTTGAGAACCTAGAATTCTAGAGGTTCCATTAGGAAAACTGAAGTCAGGATGTCCTGCAAAAACTCCAGTATCAAATATTCCCATAGTTACTCCTTGTCCTTTAAAACCAAGTTCCCACATTTGAGTCACCCCTATTTTAGCTGCAGTTGCTTCTGTCTGGATATAAGGAGTAATTGTGGTTGGTGGAGAATGATGTAATACCATATTCCGTGGAGATTTTCTAATATGAAAAATATTAGACTGAGTTACCACTCTAGATTCTTTCACAAGTGAATCAATAGTTTTAGGGGTTGTATAAATCACTACTCCCTTTAATCCACGAAAAATGATTTCTACAGGATATTTTTCTGTGAATTGCTTTAAATCCTGATCTGTATTGAAATAGATCAAATATAATTGCTCGGATTCACTTTTTACTGAGATAAACCTAGATACTAATCGATTTATGTCATCAGTTGTTGGTGGGGTTGGGATATCACTCCTTGATTCGTTAGTTTTAACAAATCCTATTGAAATACACGGCGAAATTATCATTATAAGAAGGAGTAATGTCAACTGTAACTCTATTGTAATCATTTTTGGCATTACACTTATTCCTCAAATATAGATGGCATTAAAATTGCCTTATTTATTTTCCCTCAAAAAAAATCATAATTCTAATCTTTTTTGAAGTATCAATGTAATTAATGAACTTCAGCAGTGGATTGTTAATATTTAATATTACGAATTTGAAAATTAATTTTTAAAATTAACAGAACTTTTATGAAAAACCCAGTATTTTTCTTGTCAGAGCTTAGGCTAGTTTTTAGAAACGAAGATCTTAAAAGCTAGGGTGGAATTATTATGGTTAAAGGTAGACTAATATGTCAGTAATAGCCAAAAGCTTAGGAAAATGGTTTACAAAACCAGTAGAACCTTCTGAAAAAGAATTGCTGATTGATTTTATTGGTGATCTGGATTCTGTGTTAGAATCCATGGAAGATTTAGCAGCTGACATGTATGAAGGATTTAATTCTCAGATTTTACAACAGCGATCGGTTTATTCGAAACTAATAGCACTACTACCTAATTTCTTACAACCCACTGAAATTCGTGTGCAAACAAAAAGAAGAAATGAACTTAATTCTACAAAGCTAAAAATGATGTATCTTCGAAAAACTCTCAATGAAATAGGATCATCCATTAAACAAAAAGAATTTTCCGCAAAATCGTCTTCAGAAATTAACTTTGGCCAACAAATTTATGAATTGGCGTATCCTGGAGAGAGAATTAATACTCACAAAGTAGGAACCCTTGAAGAACGTCTTCAAATTCTTGAAAATTCATTCCTAACATCCATGGATAAAGTAAATGATCAGTTAAATGATATATCACACAATCTGAAAACTTTGAAGGATCGCCTTGATGAACAAAATGTTAAAATCGACCGAATCGATAACAAAATTTCTGAAGTGGACTCTAAATTAAAGAAAATTCAATCTTCCCTAGTTAATATATCACGGAAGTTAACCCAAAACCGTACATTATTGGCTTTGCTTGCTGGATCAGTCATTGCTTTAATCATTGTAATTATCATTATCTAAAATGGAATATAATAATGATTTCAGACTAATTAGAATGGATTCAAAGAAGTAACCTCTTCATTAGAAAAAGAATTTAAAGTAACAACTTTAAAAGGATTATTAGATACTAAAAGTATCAAGACTGTAAGGAGAATCTAGGTGGAAACTTAATGCAGAGAGATGAAATTCATCGTGAGCTCACGCGTCTGCTAAAAAGCGATATTTCAATAAAAGTCACGCTCCTAGGCGATAGAACTGGTTTAACAATAGCCCGTGCATCAAGATTACTTGTTTCAGAAACCATGGGAGCCTTTGATCTTGAAAGCATAGGAGCTATCGCTTCTGCAGTCTTCTGTGGGGCTGCAGAACAAGGTAGTGCCCTTTCATTAGGAAGCTTAGGATTAATGCTTGCGGAGTTCTCTGATGGAAAGATTCTCACTGCTGAATGCGGGGAAAGAGGCGTACTAGTTGTTGTTGCAGAATCAGATGCTCAACTAGGACTAATCAGAGTAAAAATGAAAGAATCATCTGGAAATTTAGCTTCACAAATGGATAAAATATCTGAGCCATCAGCTGTTAAAATTAGAAAACCAGAATCCCAATCTATTATGGCAGCTTTGAAAGAATTAGAGAATTTTTAAGTTTTATAAAATTGTATGGCAAATAATTTTAACTTCAGGATCATATATTTTATGAAAGAATAATTTATAAGTGATACAAAATATTTTTTCTAACTCTGCTACTAAAAGGTGAAGTCGATGTCTTTTTCACAGCTTAATGATATTATGTTGAAATTAACAGATGAGGTAACAGTTCAGGTACTTAATGTGCTACTCGGGCATCGTGAGATTATTGATGAAGAGATTGTTAACATTCTCAATGAAGGATCTTCACCCGAGACTGAAGAAAATATTGAACAGGAAATAAAAGAAGAACCTGCTCCCAGAATTGCATTGAAAGAGGTTAGAAAGTCTCTATACAAATTAAACGAAAGATCACTGGCAAGATATCGACGGGTAAGGGATCGTGAAACAGGATATTTCGTTTATTACTGGAGTCCAATATGGGAGCGAATACGTGACCTTATTGTACGAAGAAGAAAATCGAGTCTTAAGAAATTACGTCAAAGATTGGATTACGAGGAAAGAAATCTCCTTTATGTATGTGCTTCAGGACATAACCCTGTTACCTTTTCTGATGCTTTCGAACTTGGATTTATCTGTACCACTTGTGGAGAGGAACTTTCACAGAAAGAAAATGCTCAAACCATTCATTTTCTTAAAGAAAAGATTCAAGAATTAGAAAAAGAGCTTAAAACTGGGTTAGATGAGCTGGATGGATTAGTGGAACTTCAAGAGAAAGTAAAATGATTAGAAAGCCCTTCTAACAGAAAAATCTGCTATTTTCTCTAGATCTTCTCTTAATTTTTCATCCTTTAACGTGGTGGTTGTCAAAACCATTTTTGCCTTGTTTGCCCACTTTTCTGCTTCTTGTAAAACTTCATCTCTGACATTTGCTTTTTCAATCAAAGGGATACTTTTTGATATCCTTTCTTCATCACTCAAATTTGAGCTTGTAAGATATTTATGTAACAATTCAGAATCTTCTTGAGTCAATTTTTCAAAAGCTTTTACGATAGCGAAATTACCTAATTTTTGTTCAATGATATCTTTATAGACTACTTTTCCGAATTCATCAGCTGTCGCAAATAAATCAAGGTAATCATCAGCAATCTGAAATGCAATGCCTGTAGCCCAACCAAATTTTTCTGCACAAGCCTGTTCTTCTAATGAAGCTCCTCCTACTAACGCACCTAATTTACACGCAGCTGCAATCAATGCAGCAGTTTTTCCTGTTATCATCCTGCGATAATCTCTAAACGAAACATGTTTAAAGCGATGTGTTTGAAAGTATTTATGAATTCGATCTTCTTTTTGTTCAAATAAAACATCTAGTCGTTCTCCTTCAGTTAATGCTCGAATTGCTTCAGAATATATTGCAATTGTTGAATTAAAATGCTTACCTGTACCTTTTGCAGCCTCAAATACAGCTTCACGATGAATTATTCCTGATAAAATAGCAAATTCATCACCGAATTTTGCTCGAGTAGTAGGTTTTCCACGACGAAGATCTCCTCGATCAATGATATCATCAAGAATTAATGAATAAGTGTGAATTAGTTCGATTCCTGCAGCTGCTGCTTTTGCTTCATAATCGTCAGATGCAATCCCAAATGCTTTAGCAAAAATTAAAGTCAAGGCAGGACGTAATCTTTTTCCACCAGTAAAAGTCTGCCACTTTATTAAATCCTTAAAATCGTTGTTAATGCCCTTAAGTAAAAAATTATACATTAATGGCTCTACAGAAGCACCAAGAAGGCTCATTTCTTTTAAAACTTTCTCTAAAGATCTGTTATTCATGATTGTCACCATCTTGAAGTTTTTCGATTGGTCTTTTCTTTTTTTAATACTAAATTTTAAAAAATATGTTTTAAAATTTATTTTCAGTCATCCTAAATGTATCTTATTTAAATTCTAAATTACTGAAAAAGAATAATATTGATCCATTTATTGTTTTAAGGTTAATTCTTGGTGTAATATCCAATCAGAAGCTTCCTTTAAAGAATCCACAATGATTGTTGGAGAAGAATACTCTTGCAATATATCTTTATTGACTAATCCAGTTGTAAGACCAATTGTTTTCACCCCAGCCCTTGTTCCAGCAATAATATCAACTGGCATATCACCTAAAAAAAAGCTTAAGTCAGAGGATGAAGAACAGCCTTCAAAAGCTAAGATTAATCCTTCGGGGTCTGGCTTTAACTTTTTCACATCATTACGTGAAATTAATGCATTTGGATTGAAAAAACGGTACAACTCATTTTTTTCTAAAATAAAAACTAGTTGTTTTTTTGAAGCTAAAGTGAAAATACCGAGTTCAAAACCTGCCTCTTTCAATCTTGTTAAGCTATCTATTGTATCTGAAAAGGGAATAGCTGATGAATAAATTTCCTTTGCTTTCCGTACACATTGAATTGCAAAAAAGAATGCTCTGAATTTAGATAATCCAGCTCTTCTACCAATCTTCCAGAATAATTGAATAATTGGAGCAAATTCTCGTTGACCTGGGGTTTGATAATCTTCAATTAATTCCTTTCCTAAAGTTTTTAAAACATTGGTAGGAATTTCAATACCTTTTTTTCGAATATCATTTACCACCATTTCATAGAAATTACCCATTGAATTTATTAAAACTCCATCTAGGTCGAAAATAATTGCTGGGCGTTGAATAGATTTTTTCATTTACTAAATCACTTTGAAAGATATTTATTAGGTTTTTTCTGTGTTTTAATTCGTCTTATAGTACTTTTGAAGAAAGTTGAGCAAAATCTAATTTGAAAGGTAATTTTATACATAAAGGATAAAAATAAGGAAGAATTAATAAATTTTTTACGGTATTTTATGTAATAATAGCTTCAAATTTTTAAGATGACTTTTTGAGCACCTAATATACTACTCCTGAAAAGGTTGGTGAAATTGCTATTAAATCGAAAAAGAAATAATATTATAAATTTGGATTTTTTTTCTTTCATCAAGGTTGTATGGGGTTTTTTGACGCTTATTGAATGCTAAAATACCACGTTTATGATTTAATTTTATATGGTGTATTAAATGGCTAAAGCCTTAGATTCAACGAGCCTTAAAACGTTGAAAGATGAAATTCTTGATCTTAGAAATCGGAAAGATGAACTTCTCCAAAAAATTAGGGAAAGCGAGAAAGAAAGGAATCAATTCAAAGCTGAAAGGGATGAACTCAACACAACTGCTTCTCAGAAGTTTGCTCAAGTCAGAGAATTGAAAGAAAAACGAGATAAGAATAATCGGTCAATACAGGAGCTCAAAGAAGTAAGAAGAGACGTCCTCGAAGAAATGAAAGGATTAATTGAAAAAGCGAAAGGACTTCAAGAAGAAATTAAATCAATGGATATTAGTGAAAAAGAAATTCGTCAGTCCCATAGCATCCGCAAAAGAATTGACGAGTTAGATTGGAAAATACAAACGACTCCAACAATGGGAATAAATGAGGAGAGACAATTAACTGAACAGGTAAATGCATTAATGGGTCAGCTGGGAGAAATTTCTGTTTCTGAAGAAAAGATGAAAGAAAGAAGAGAATTAAATAGAGAAATTAATAATCTACGAGGCTTCTTAGATCATAGTTGGAAAGATTTTCAAGAATTGGTGGAACATTCACAAAGTTCTCATCAATTACTGAGTGAATTATATGATGAAGGGAAAAAAGCTAAGGATGAAGCTGATTTAAAGCATAAACTTTTCTTAGAAAGAGCAGAAGAAATAAGAGAACTTCGTGAGGAATTTCGTGGTATTGGTAAAACTCTCCGGGAGAAATCTAGTATTTTTAAAGAACATAATAAATTAAGAAAGGAAAGAGTCCAATTAGAAAGGGATAGGGCTACTGCAGAAATGTTAGAAATCCAAAGCGCAAAGATTCAAGAAAAATTAAGTCAGAAAAAGAAAAAAACGTTATCCATAGATGAAATGCGTATAATGATGTCGCAAAATCCCGAATTTCTAGAAATGGATACCATTGATGAGGAAGAATAGTCACTTTTACTAGTATAATCTATATTTTACTAGTAAAAATATATTTATTTGGTTTTTAATGAAAGCTTGATTGATCAGGAAGTGGCATTTTCGTGAATGAATCTGAGTTTTTTGAGCTCATAGGAAATGATACTAGGAGAAATATTTTACGATCAATAGCACGGGAACCAAAGTATCTTTTCCAGCTTGCTCAGGAGTTTGATCGATCCAAACAATCATTAAAACATCATTTAGATTGTTTAGAAGAAAAGGGATGGATTTCACACGAAATTGATGACCAAAGTAAGGGACCAGCACGATATTATTATCATATTGCACGAAATGTTTCAGTTCGTGTCACATTGAGTAAACACTCTTTTGATTTTAGTGTTGTTGAAATTACTCTTGATAATGATGTACAAGAAGATTCCGATCCTTTGGATCAGGTTAATGAGTTGAGTGGAGCTTTATGGGACAATATTTCCAATGTTCTTACTGAGGATAAGTTTCAACTTACTGATCAAAAAGTAGATGCATTACGACGTTTAGATTCCGTTTTAGATCAATTAGAAACCATTGAAAATCTCATTTTAAGTAGAAAGATTTCTATTACTGGAAAAATTAACGAAGATATTTCTGTTAAACTTAGAGGAGATGAATATAGAAAGGATCGAGAATTAGCTTATACTATATTCTCTAATTCAGCACCAATAACAATAAATTTGATCCAAAAAGAGTTTAATACTAAACGAAAGGAAATACTAGAGTCACTAAAGAGATTGCATGAAAAGGATTTATTACCAGCTCATGCATTAGCATTCATGAAACGATTAGAATCAGCTGTGAATATTGACTCGGAGTGAGTAATAAATATGAATCCAAAGAAATCTAATGAAAAGAATGATGAAATTTTCGATATTGATAGTCAAATTAAAGACCATATTGAGGAATTAAGTCTCAAATCAGAAATTCCAAAAGAGATAAATGAAAGTAAAAATACAGATGAGCTGGCTAAAGATGATTTAGCTAAATTGAAGCTTGAATTGGAAGAAAAAGAAAAAGAACTCCAAAAAATTCATGATCAATACTTAAGAGCTTTAGCAGATTATGATAATTTACAAAAAAGAACAACAAAAGAGAGAAATGATTACTATTTTTATGCAAATGAATCTTTATTCACAAAGCTGCTTGAAATTGCTGATACTTTTCAACGAGCTTCAGCTGATTTTGAAGAAAATCCTAATCTCAAATTAGAATCAGTATTTGAGGGGTTTCGCGTAGTTAAAGATCAGTTTCTCTCTGTTTTAAAGAACGAGGGAGTTGAAAAGATAAAAGCAAAAGGGGAGAAATTTGATCCTAATTTCCACGAGGTAATACTCGTGCATAATGATGAAAAATTAGAAGAAAATACAATCATTGAAGAAGTACAAACAGGTTATTTATTCAAATCAAAAGTAATCAGACCAACAAAAGTTATTATTTCAAAGAAATAAAAGGAGACATTTAATATGCCTAGACCAATTGGAATAGATTTAGGAACTACTTTTTCCGCCATTGCTACAATGGAAGGTGGAAAACCAGTTATTATACCCAATGCAGAGGGACAACGAATTACTCCGTCTGTTGTTACTGTAACAAAAGAGGGAGAAAGAGTTGTTGGTACTCTAGCGAGACGTCAAGCCATCTCTAACCCAGAGCGAACAATTAGATCTATAAAAAGAGAAATGGGTACGAATTTTTCTATTACTATAGATGGTAAACAGTATAAACCTCCTGAAATAAGTGCTATGATCTTACAAAAATTAAAAAGAGATGCCGAGGCTTATCTAGGAGAAACAATTACCCAAGCTGTTATTACTGTTCCTGCTTATTTTTCAGATTCACAAAGACAAGCAACCAAAGATGCAGGAAAGATAGCAGGTTTAGATGTTTTAAGAATTATAAATGAACCTACCAGTGCATCGTTGGCATATGGTCTTGATAAAGAAGAGGAACAAACAATCCTTGTTTTCGATTTAGGAGGAGGTACTTTCGATGTCTCCATTCTCGAGTTATCCGAAGGAGTCTTCGAGGTTAAAGCTACATCAGGTAATAATAGACTTGGTGGAGATGATTTTGATCAGCGAATAATGGATTGGATGATTGAGGAGTTCAAAAAAACCTCTGGATTAGATCTTTCAAAAGATCCTATGGCAATGCAGCGACTTAAGGACGGTGCAGAAGCAGCTAAAATCGAATTATCTCAAAAAACGTCTGCTGATATTAATCTCCCATATGTTTTTGCAGACTCTTCAGGACCAAAACACCTCAATATGACGTTAACTCGTTCTAAATTTGAAATCATGATCGCAGATCTCATAGAGGCTGCGATGGGACCTACCCGACAAGCTATGTCTGATGCTAAGTTAAAACCAAGTCAAATTGACAAAATATTACTAGTTGGAGGATCAACAAGGGTTCCAGCTGTTCAATCAGCTATTAGGGCTTTTTTCGGTAAAGAACCAACAAAAGAAATAAACCCAGATGAATGTGTTGCCTTAGGAGCTGCTATTCAAGCAGCAATTCTTCTTGGAGAAAAAAAAGATATTCTGCTTCTAGATGTTACTCCCCTTTCATTAGGGATCGAAACCTTAGGTCACGTATTTACGAGATTAATTGAGAGAAATACAACTATTCCTACAAAAAAGAGCCAAGTATTTTCAACTGCCGCTGATAACCAACCATCTGTAGAAATTCATGTTCTTCAAGGTGAACGAAAAATGGCTACTAACAACATTACTCTTGGTAGATTTCAATTAGTAGGTATTCCTCCTGCTCCTAGAGGAGTTCCCCAGATCGAAGTTACATTTGATATTGATGCAAATGGAATTGTGAATGTTACTGCAAAAGATTTAGGGACAGGAAATGAGCAAAAAATAACAATTACAAGTTCTAGCGGGTTATCTTCTCAAGAAATAAACCGAATGGTCAATGAAGCTTCTCAATACGAAAAAGAAGATGATAAACGATTAGAAGAAGCTGAAACACTAAATAGAGCTGATTCAATGGTTTACCAAACAGAAAAAATGCTGAAGGATCTAGGAGATAAGGTAGATAGTTCACTACGTAATAAAGCTGAATCGCAGATTAAATCACTAAAAGATGCAATAAAAGCAAATAACATTGCTGATATGAAGAAATTAATTGAACAAATAGAGAAAACGACTCATGAACTCGCCCAAAAGCTTTATGCCACTCAAGGGCCTCAAGCTGGAGGATTTCAAGGTGCTCCAGGAGCTGGTTTTCAAGGAACACCAGGTACTGATGATTCAGAGGTCGTTGACGTAGATTACGAAATAGTAGATGATGATGACTAATCTTCCAAAACAAAAAAATCTGTTTTAGGGTGATTATTTTGAGTAGATCCAAAAGAGATTATTATGAAGTTCTAGGGGTTTCTAGAGAAGCCGATATACAGACAATCAAAAAGGCATTTCGTCAGGCAGCTCGAAAATATCACCCTGATACTAACCCTGATGATCCAAATGCAGAGGAAAAGTTTAAAGAAGCTGCTGAAGCTTTCGATGTTTTATCCGATATTGACAAACGAGCCAATTACGATCGCTTTGGTCATGCAG
Organism: Candidatus Hodarchaeum mangrovi; assembly: GCF_975850365.1. Taxonomy (NCBI): domain Archaea; kingdom Promethearchaeati; phylum Candidatus Hodarchaeota; class Candidatus Hodarchaeia; order Candidatus Hodarchaeales; family Candidatus Hodarchaeaceae; genus Candidatus Hodarchaeum; species Candidatus Hodarchaeum mangrovi. The sequence goes on from NZ_CDLCQJ010000123.1 coordinate 13,750, forward strand.
GATTAGATGGGACAGCATTCAGAGATTTTTCAGGGATAAGCTTGGATGATTTATTTGGTGGATTTGGAATATTTAGTGATCTTTTTGGTTCTTTTGGGGGGAGATCGAGATCTTATCAAAACCAGGCCAGACAAGGACAGGATGTTCGATTAAATCTCGAAATTTCATTTGATGAAGCAATGAAAGGTCTGAAAAAGAAAATTAAAGTTCCGAACTGGGCTACTTGTCCTACTTGTCATGGAAATCGTGTTAAGGAAGGATCCTCTCTTCAATCATGTTCTGCTTGTAATGGTACAGGTGAAATGAGACGGATTCAAAGATCAGCATTTGGCCAAATTGTAAATATTTCAACTTGTACTAGGTGTCGTGGTGAAGGCAAATCTGTTCCTAAAGGAGCTGCTTGCCAAACATGTGATGGTGTTGGAAAAGTAAAACAATCACGAACTGTTGAAGCAGAAATCCCTCCAGGGGTAGATAGTGGCATGCGGATGGTTATTCGTGGCGAAGGGCGTCCTGGTGAACTTGGAGGTCCACCTGGCGATTTAATTCTTGTTTTAGAAGTTGAATCGCACCCTTTTTTCAAGAGAAATGGTGCAGATATTATATTGGAATATCCAATTAGCTTTATCGATGCAGTTCTAGGGACAAAAATTGAAGTCCCAACAATTGAAGGATTTGAAACTATAAAAATAGATCCCGGGACCGAATCAGGAACAATTATACCTCTTAAGAGAAAAGGAGCTCCCATTCCTAATTCTTCTTCCAAAGGTGATATGTATATTCAAATAATGGTCAGAATTCCAGCTAAAATTGATAAAACGTCCAAGAAATTTCTTGAGGAAATTAAGAAATCAATCGATGACAAATATATATTTCAAACTAATAAAGAGCTTAAAAAGTTCTTATCGCTTAAAGAATAAGTCTTTATCCTTCAAAAAAACCTCTATCCAAGCTTTGATAATTTTGTAGTTCTGAATAATTCAATAGGGGAAGTTATTAAAGTATACCAGCGAACTGCACAAGAACAAATTTTTGAATAATCAGATGGAATTGGCTGGTTATCTATGATATCTTTAATATACCCTAACACTTTTATATCACACTCTCCACAATTATGAGTTCCTCTTGGTTTACCTCCTGCAGTTGGTTCACATATTAATTTGATCTGTGGATACTTTTTTTTCGTATTAGAGACTATAAATAAAATCGACCACAACCAAGGAGGTTGATATCTATCTTTTTTATATAGATAGTGAGCAAGGGTTCCATTTTGAACTGAACATGGATTAATAGATATTGAATCTGTTCCTTGAGAAACTGCATGATTGATAGTTGAGATAGAATCAATTAAAGCCTCATATTCTGTCAAAAATGGTGGTTTAATGAAAATATAGGTTTTAATTTTTACTCCAATGTTTTTTAGTACATCTACTGCTTGATCATAATCAGATACTCTCATACCCTTATTCCAACAATCACGTAATATTGAATTATTTGAACTCTCTAATCCTATCCCTACTTCAAGAATAGTTGGATCTATTGCTTTCTTGGTTTTTTCAATAATATTAGAGTAATTGATAACATATTCTGATCTACTTTCAACACTAAGCTGAGAACAATGAGGGTACTTCTGGATTAGTTTTGTAATATTTTCACGAAGATTCCTAGGAACATCAGATTCATCGAAAAAGCTCCCAGAGTTAAAGATTTTAAGAATAATACGTTTTTTTGTTTCTAATTTTTTCAAAAGGTTCTCAATTTCAGATAAAATGGTTGGAATTGGTATTGAAAGATCTCTAGACGAATCATTAATATATCCACAAACACTGCAACCACCATATTCTGAAAGTGCCCAACTACATCCTCTTGTTGGTATTACCATGGTTATAATGGTATACTCATTTTCTTCAGTAATTTCACTCCATAGCTTTGGTTCTCTTCTAGTAATATTCTTGAGATGCTCGTGGCGTAATTGAAGAACTTTCGTTGCTACAAGTTGATTAATGCTTGGCAAGATTTTGTTTCACCTTTTTTCTTAGGATAATTCCTTTTCCTTTTGTCATACTTTCTAATAAACCTCCAGAGAGCTGCGAGGTTCCCACAGCTATTATTTTTCCATCTCTATTTGTAACCAGAACCTCATCCTTAGGTCTGATCTCTCTATCTGCCTTTTTTATAGCATTACAAAATATGGTAGACCCTATAATCTGATCACCATCGAAAGTAACAAAATTATTAGAATAACCTAAAAGACGTTCTCCTGCAAGGAGTGATAGACTTAATAGACCTGAATCTTGACGAAAAGTAAGTAGATGAGATTTATTTAAAGTCACTCGTAATCCTAATTCTTTTTTTCCATGAATTCTCACATTATCGGGTAACAGAATCTGTCCAACTCCTTTACCAAATTGATAATCTGCAATTGTTCTTAAAAAAGTAAGATAATTATGTTTATTGGGTAAAAAAGTATCTGTTTGACTAAATGCTTCTTTTAGTAATAAGGAAAATCGTTTAAGTCCCTCATTTGAGGTTAATGATGATATATCATCCTCTAAAAGTGTTATTTTACGATTAAACATATTGCAAACTTTTTTTAAGACTTTTCTTTCAGATCCTTTTACATATCCAACTAAAGGAATTGAGAAGTCAATTTTTGACAGAATCGAACTAATATCTTGGGCAAGATGTTTTTTTTCTAGATCGCTCCAATGGCCAGTTACTGGAATATCATAATGACCTGCAGGAAAAGTATATTCAAGTTCTCTTGGAACAACCCCCAGAGGACTAGTAAGTATTAATTCTAAAATTGAATGACGTTTACTTTTTAAGGTTCGTTTTATTACATTATGAAACAATCGATGGGATTTAGAAGTTGAATAAGGTTTCTTTGCAGAACATGGAAGAAAAATTACACCTTTCAATTTAGAGGGAGGAAAATACCGTGAAGCGATCCTTTCACGAAATCTTATAACTTCTACTCTAGTTAAATCTGTTTCATCTGTACAAAACATCTTTTTCTTAAAATAAATAGGAGTATTTTCTTCAAAAATGTTTATGGAATCAGCTAATTTTAACATTGTCTTTAAAGAGGGATTTGAATTCGCATAGATTCGAACTAAATTTCTTAAATTTCCTGAATCAATAGCTCTCTTAATTAATGTGAGAACATCTGTAAAATTTTTAGTAGTTGGGTTTAAATCTAGAATTAAATCATTTTTTATTTTAGTATCTGAGTAAAATATGTCTAAATATGTAAAATCAAAGAAATCAATACCCAAATAATTTAAAAACGGCATATAACTACTTGGTACCATTGGAGCAAAAAGCGTTACATTAGGAGGGGTTATTTGTTGAACTGATCGAATATATTGTAATAAGAATTTTGGATGATTTAGGAGAGAAGAGATATCACCAAGCATAAGAACAGACACAAAAGAAGGGGGAGGTATTGTGAGTTCTTTCTGTTGAAAGGGTACATTTAGAACAAAAAAATTTGAATTTCTAATGTCTATTTTCTTTAATTGATTAAGTCTTTCAATGAAACTTTCACCTTCATTAAGATATAGACTAGAAGTGTCCCAAGGAATGACATGAAAGGTAGGTACAGATGTTTCTAAAGTATTTATAGGAAATAAATCTTCCAATGCTTTTAGTTCATCAATATTTTTATTCTGAGTTTGTAATGAAGGATAATTAATACATTTAATGCTGTAATCGGCTGGTATGTCCATTTTAAAGGCAGGTTGAATCCCTGAAAGCTTTTTAATCTCATTAAGAGTGTGGTTAAGTGTTGTTTGTGATTCATTTTCAGAATAATAACGTGATAAAAATAAATTTGGAGTTTCAAATTGAATATCTTTGAATTGTCCCAATCTCCCGCATCCTTCTACTTTAAAAATCTCAAATGACATTCTTATCTCCTAAATTATTATTTAAATTTATATTATACTGTATCTCAGTATTTTCTTGATTCTTTATTTTCTTATTTAAGCTTAAATCCATATGGAATAATAATAAGAGCCTACTATATTGAGATAGTCTTCTCATATTATGGGAGTTGATAGAGGAAGTCACAATGAATATTTTTGTTACTTATTAGTAATCTCTGACATAAGAATCTCTTGAAAAAAAGATAAGAAATTAACTAATTTGAAGAAGAGAATATCACCTTGAGCATTATATATGAAAATAACTCATTAATAGAATATTTTCGTCCACGAGGGAAAATTGTATGTGTTGGGGATGCTGTAAGTAGTGAGCTCCGGTTATTAAATGAGTTTTTAAATTCAAAAACTGAATCTAGGATACCACTCCTTTTATTAGCTCCAAGTACTTTACCAACGGATAGCTGTGATCAAGCGGTAATTTTTGATTCAGAGAAAATGCTTTCTCAAGTGCAATTTCTTTTAAATTCTTATTTCATTTTTTTTGTTTTTAATTCATCGGAAATTGGAATTTTTCAAATATTAGGAAGTATTCTAGCATCAATTGAATTTTCAGATTCAATTCCTCTCTTTTTTGATACAGGACCAGGATTAAAAACTCAACAAATCAATTTTTTCGGTCCCTGTTATTTTCATTTTGATTTTTCTTCTGAAAATAATCGTAAAAAGTTCAAAATTCTTTTAGATTCTTTAATTACAAGCTTAAATCCAAATTCTGGATTGGGTATTTCCTTTCCTGACTTAATTCAAATATTTGGGAATTCTAAAATTTTAATAGAGGGAATAGCTTATTCAACGGATTTAGATGAGGCCTTACAAGATGCAATAACAACAGTGGGTGATCATCTAGTAAATATCTTCCCAGAAGAATTTGAAAAGTTACAGATCATTTTTATCTCTGTCATCTCATCAAGACCAATAAGTCTTCATTCTATGAATAAAATCACAAAAAAAATAATAAGCACATTTGGCAAGGAGATTGAAATTAGATTTACAAATGCAATTAATTCCGAAGTTCAAGAGTATAATGTCTCATTAATTCTTACTGATTTTAATCCAGTTAACAGTATCTTACCCCGCTATAGTGGATTTGATGAGTTAATTGAAATTCAACAAAAAACACCATGTTCAAACAATCACGATAAAAAAAATCCCCCAGATAATGAATATTCAGAGGAAGAGGAACGATTTAATGTTTTGAGTAGAATATTTTCCACTTCTGAAGTTTATATTTTTGATGATAGCGGACTCCCTCTTTTTGCAAGTCATAAACCTGCAGGCCAAGAAGTTTGTCTTTACACAGGTTTATTTTCTGCTATTCAATCAATGAGTTCAGATTTAATTGGCCATACTCCTGATTTCCTTTCAGCTGGTGATAAACAATGTGTGTTTTTATCTCAAGCCGGTCCTTCAGATATTCAGTTAAGAGGAGTGGCAGTTTGTACTATAGGACAGGAATCTGTAGCAAAAAGTAATTTACTGTTTTCTATGAATCTAGTTAAAAAATATCTTGAGAAAGGTGAGCCAGAATATGCGATTAATGATAAAATTCAGGGATTGTTGGTAAGTGGTTATAAATCTGGAGCTTTAGAAGGTTTTTTTCAAATAACTGATTTTCATGCAAGTTAATTTCATTTTGATATTTACTTCTAAGATTTAGATAAAGAATTTAATGAATTTTCTGTTTGAATTTTTTCACAAAGTTTCTCAACTAAGGAAAATCCTTCAAATAAATCACGAATACGTGAGGATTCGATATACACCTCCGCAGACCAAAGAACTAAATTCGCTGTTATTCTTGCAGGTTTAAAATCACTTGGATTTTGAAGTTCATGAAAAATTTGATTTCTTAAAGCAAGTTCAACTTGATACATATCCACTATCTCTTGAATGGTCTCCTCTGCTTGCTCAATTATCTCTAAATCTAATGAAGATGGGTTACGATGATCAATTACTTGTTTTTTTATTAACACAAAAAAATCCTGTTTGAATTCCTTTTCAATTTTCTTCATTTCATTAAGTATTTCTGTAAATTGCTGAATGTAAGAATTAAGCTCGGAAATGTTATGATTTATAATATCAGTTAAGTAAAATGCAATTCTATCGGGGACTTCTGGGAATTTTTCTAATAAATTTTCAGAAAAAGTACCATTTTTCTCGTTTAACTCTAACTCAGAAAAATGG
>NZ_CDLCQJ010000124.1:0-4964 GCF_975850365.1 Candidatus Hodarchaeum mangrovi
CGATAATGTCAGATTGCGGATCTTTTGCTTTGAGGGCAAAGACTGCTGCAACCTGAAAAATTCCATCAACGCCTTCAACCGCCTTTCGAAGTGTCTCAGGTTTCATTAAATCAGCATCTACTATTTCAATACCAAGATCTAATAGGTGGTTATTTCTCTGTGTATTTTGCGAGTCTCTTACACCAGCTCGAACTGTATAGTTTCGTTTTAGCAACTCTTTTACTAACGTAAATCCTAGATGTCCTGTTGCACCTGTAACAAGAACTTTTTTCCCGTTTTTTTCCATTTTTAATCACTTTTTAGGTTATTATTTTGTATCGGAAAGTTTAAAAACTTTCAACTAGTGGAGAGTTTAATTAATTAAAAATAATTTTCCGTAAGAAAAAAACTAAAAACAGTTTATTTGGTGAAAGCTATGACAACTATTCAAGATGAGAATATACTTGAACGATATGGGCTAACAACGTATGAATTTGCAGCTTATAGGACATTACTTCATCGAGGTGCCTGTGATGCAAAGGATCTCTCAGAAAATTCGAAAGTTCCCACTGGAAGAATCTATGATGTAACTGCTTCATTGGAAAGTAAGGGATTGATTGACATTCAAGATTCCCGACCAAAAGTCTACGTTCCTGTCGATCCAAGCAATGCAATAAAGAGCTTATTGGAAAGGAAGAAGGAAGAACTTGAAACTCTCACAGAACAAGCATTAATAGTTGAAGATGAGCTGAAAAAATTTCATCAGAAAACCCCAAGTGAAAGTCTTTTTTGGAAAATTGGTATAGGCCCAGAGACAATTGGAAAATTCAATGACCGATTACATGAAACACAAAATTGTTTTCTTTTCTATAGTGAATTTTTCGAAACAAAACCCCACATGCATTCTCAAGAAATCTTAGAAGAAGCAGAAATCTTTATTGATTTACAAAAGAGAGGCGTATCTCTAAAAATTTTAATAGGTACCAAAGATATATCTGAGACAATGCAGCAAATGCTGGACCTTCTTTCCCCTATTCTACATAGACTGGATTTTGACAAAATGCAAATAAAATTTACTGAAACAATCACCGTTCCTTTTGTAGTCATTGATGACGAAAAGGTTGTTCTAAAGATTAAAAATCCAGCGAATTTAGAGGAGTTTTTTGCATCGATTTATATCTGGCAACGAAAATTCGCTACAGAGCTATCTGTAAAATTTTATGAGATGTGGAATCAAGCAAAAGATTTCTCGTTATGAAATCAATTGAAATTTATTCATTGTCGTTTTTGCTTTTAAATTCTAATTCAAATTTTATCAATATTTATTTCATCTGACTCAAAAAGTTTTCTTCCCTCCATTCCTCCTGCAACTGTAATAATTTGTCCAGAAATATGACCAGCTAATTTATCTGACGAAAGAAACAAAATTGTGGAGGCAATATCCTCAGCACGAGCTAGTTTCCTGAGAGGCATTGTTTGAAGGACAGATTTAATACCTGTGTGATCTTGCATGAATTTCTCCGTCATTGGAGTGATTGTCCATCCAGGTGCAACCAAGTTTACTCTTCCATGATAAGCAAGGTGTACAATTTCATTTTTTAAGGATAAAACAAGACCCTGTAACCCAAACTTCGTAACAGAATAATCAACATGGCCAGCTTCTCCAAAAATTCCAGCAGTGGATCCAACATAAGTAATACTTGCAAAATCCTCTGGATAGGCCTCTAAGTTCTTTAAAAAATGCTTACTACAGAGAAATGCTCCAGTCAAGTTAATAGCTATGGTGTTATCCCATTGTTGAAGGGTCATATCATGAGCTGGAATATAATTTTCAGGCCAAATTCCATGATTAACAATCAAAATATCCAAACGACCATTATTCTGATTAATTTGGTTCATCAATTTTTTAACTGAAGTATCAGATGACAAATTTGCTTGGAAGAATGAATAATCCCCTTTTAATTTGGATTCAAGTTCTTTGGTACTAGTTTCATTCTGATGATAATGAAGAGATAATTTAGCTCCTTCTTTATCAAATAATACTGCAGTTGCTTGACCGATTCCACCGTTAGCTCCAGTAATCAGAACATGTTTTCCCCGTAGACCTGTTTCCATTAAATATCACCATCTCATATACTAAGATTATTCGATCTGCAATCTATAATCAAAGATCAGCAGAATAAATATGAGCATTTCCTAGTTTAAACACTGGATTTAAACACCAATTTGATCAAAATGCTCAGCTATTTCATCAATAGTCCAAAGGTTATGATCTTCTTTCTCGATTCCCTCTGTGTATGAGACCTTATATTCAAAAATTTTTGACCCATGGATACCAAACACTTTTCCAGTGATATCTCTCCCTTTTTCACTAGCTAAAAATAGAACGAGAGGAGAAATACACTCTGGAACCATTTTTTCAGAGACAATAGGACTTATCATCCGAGTTACAGCAGCAGGGGCGATAGCATTCACATTAATGCCATATTTTTCCAGTTCAATTGCTGCTATTCTAGTAAATCCAATAATACCTGCTTTTGCTGAACCATAATTTGCTTGACCAAAATTTCCCAAGATGCCTGTAATAGACGTAGTATTGATAATACTCCCCCCAGTGCCCTGATTCCGCATTACTATTGCTGCAGCTTGAGTACAGATAAAAGTTCCCTTTAAATGGACATCAATAACATTATCCCACATAGATTCATCCATTTTCAACAATGTTTTGTCCCGTAGAATCCCCGCATTATTAATCAAGACATCAATCCTTCCAAAATTCTCCAATGCTGTATTAATAATGCTCCGCCCTCCACTCATTGTTACCACACTATCATAATTTGCTACCGCTTCCCCTCCACTGACATTTATCTCAACGACCACTGAGTCAGCAATAGCTACATTGGACCCAGATCCATCAAGTTCTGTTCCTAGGTCATTTACTACCACTTTTGCGCCTTCTTTGGTGAAAGCCAATGCATGAGCACGCCCTATTCCTCGGCCCGCGCCAGTTATAACAACAACTTTCTCATCAAAGATTCCCATATGAAACACTTTTTTCCATTATAAACATATAATAAGATTCACCTTGGACGATAAATCTGTTGGGATAGCTGAACAATGTCTTACAGGAGAGGTAGAAGAGTTGCTACTTCAGCTATCCTTCATAATTTTTTGTTGTTCTTATTTTCCTAGATTAGATTAGAATGCATCAAAATCTAAAAATAAATCTTGAATACAGCTTTTTTAACTGAACGAATACTACCAGCTACTTCCTAGGTTATTACGTTTCCACAAAGGAAAAACTCATCTTGATTCATCTGTTATATACGTTCTTAGGTGTCACTGAACTTCCCGATCGAGCGAAAAAACTCATTCTGAAGTTAATTATGTCAACTACCATTTTGAATTTCTTTTGGTTTCTTTCCTCGGCATTTTTCACTCTTTTCGTGATTGATAGCGTGGGAATTGAACACTTAGGATTTCTTATCGCGATTAGTTATATTTTACAAGCTGTTTTTGATTATCCCAGTGGTACAGTTGGGGATTGGATAGGACAACGGTGGATACTATTTACTGGGTTTTTCTTGGAAGCAATTGCGTACATTACGTTATTTTTAGCTGATTCATTTTTTATTTTACTCATCGCTTATATAATTCGAGCCATTGCAGCTTCTCAACAATCTGGAGCCCTAAACACCTGGTTTGATAATAATTATAAGCTTTTAGCGACTGATACTGATCCTCAAAGAAAGATCTATAAATTCTTTATTGGGAGATGGACTACTATTAGCAATATCGTACCAGGAGTAGCAGCTGCGTTTGGAGGGATATTGGCAACTACATATTTTCGTCAACTTGTATTTCTCATTCAAGCAATCGGTTTAGCCTCATTAGCATTTGTATTTTTGATTATTATCAAGGATTTCTGGGGAATCACTCGGCCTAAAAGATCAATTAAGAATTACTTTACATTATTGGGAGAAGGTATTCGTTTTGCGTTTTTTAGCAAATTTATGTTTCTATTCCTTCTAGGATTGTCTTTAAGCAACACAGTTATAATTATTTGGGTTGATTTAATGTTATTTCCGGTTTATTTTGGCTATACTGGGTCTGACGGTGGGGTGGGACTTTTTCGTCTGGTGGTTTTATTACTTGGAACGTTATCAATCTTTCTTGCATCAAAATTCGCAATTAATATGGAACTTAGCTGGATCCCGCGATTAACTGTTTTAGATACAGTAATCTTCTATTGGGGTGTTGCAGTGATAACTACTTTGTTTCCTCCAACACAAAATACATTCATCCCTCCAGCGTTTCTGACATTTATCACATTTTACACAATCATTTACTTTTTCCATGGATTAAAACTAATCTTAAATCAGCGTTTCCTCCTTGATTCTATTCCTGATCACAATCGGAATTCGATTTATTCCCTTATTCCAACTTTAATACTACTAATTAGTTCTCCAATTGCTATCATTGGAGGTATTTTAATCAAAAACCTAGGTATTTCAGTAACAGCGTTTCTTCTTGGATCAACTGGAATTATTCCAGTCTTTCTCTTTTATGTTGCCTTAAGATCCATTCCGAAGGACATCTAATTGACATTCGAATTGGTTTTACAATATAATAGTTTAAGTTTCAATATTTAAAGTTAAATTCTAGATATTGAAATGCTATGATGATTGGTTTCTAAAATGACTTCTAGGCTCCTAGTTGTTATTACACTTGAATTGTTCCACTCTTTACTATTAGAAGGGGGAAAAAAAGTAGGAATGAAAAAGAGTCCTTAGTCAATTATTTCTTAAGAACTCTTATACTTTAGTCACAGGGACATAAATATACATTGGATCAGTCTCCTCATTTTTCCAATGTTCAGGATAAACTTCATATTCTCCAAAATCATAGCTAATATCTTTATATCCGTTTCTTGCAATCCATTTACTAGCAAAATTCCAAGCATCAGTGAGAGTGGGTAAGGTGCA
>NZ_CDLCQJ010000125.1:0-5248 GCF_975850365.1 Candidatus Hodarchaeum mangrovi
AGAAAAAACAGAAGGAGCTTTAGCTAGTACCACCCTAGTTACTAATATAGTAAACTTAACCTTTCTTTTACTAGGATTTTTAATAATTATTCAATCATTAGGCATAGATATAACTCCATTGCTTACATTGTTAGGTGTTGGAGGATTGACAGTCGCTTTGGCTTTACAACCTACCCTATCGAATTTTTTCTCTGGAATATATATTATTGCAGCTAAGGAATTTTCTGTAGGTGATTTTATAAGACTTGATACAGGTGAAGAAGGATATATCGTTGATATGAATTGGAGACATACAATAATTCGACCTCCTGCTAAATATGATATTATTATCCCGAATATTCGACTTGCCACAGCCTCGGTTACGAATTTTGGAATATCCTCAAAAGAAATTCAAATCACCATTCCTTTAGGAGTAGGTTATGAAAGTGATTTGGAACATGTAGAACAAGTAACCGTTGAAGTAGCTATACAAGTAGTAGAGCAAGTACAAGGAGAAAAACCTACTACTCTACCTTATATCCGATACCATACATTTTCTCCTTCATCTATTGATTTTAATGTGAATATCTATTCTAAAAAGTTAAAAGATAGGGCTAAAATCCGTCATGAATTTATCAAACTCCTCTATAAACGATACAAATCCGAAGGTATAGATATTCCATATCCAACCACTGTAGTATTATCAAAACCTTTAGCATGAGGAATTATTATTCTTCTTTACAGATTTCAAAGATCTTTCAGATTTTTTTTCCAAATAGCGGTGAAAATTCTAAAAGATTATAAAATTAGACGTAAAACGCCATTTAAAAAGGAAAAATTTTAGGTAGAAACAAAATTCTTGAATCGTTTTATCCTAAATCCTTATAATGTTGAAGTTTTATTATCTACAATAAATTTCAGGTGATCGTATCAAAGGGTTTTTGAGAGATTACTAGCACGTTTAAACTTGATAAGTATATGATAAATAATACATTTAATTTAATTTTTCCTCAGATAGATGAATTAGTAAACCAATCGTTCACTGTTACCTCATTTTCTTATAGATCTCCTCGAACAGGAAACACTTCACAAACTTTAGTTCTGCCAACCTATGAAATCCTTCGCAGAAGTGATCTTTCTAGCAATATGCAGTTTATTACATCCAAACTGAAATCTCTTGGTTTTATTCCGTTCCTTCGAGCTCATCCGACACAGGAATCAAGAGGTTTGCTTTTTATTTTACCAATGAACGAACGAATGCTAGATACAAAACAAAATCTAAAGACTCCGGCAGTTCTTTTCGCTTTTACGGTACTTTCAGTAATATTCTCAGGAATAAATATTTGGAGGACTTTAAGACAAATTGAACCAGGATTAGATCTCATTGTCACTATTGGGCTTTATTTAATAGGAATCATGGGTATAGTAGGAATTCATGAATTAGGACATCTTGTAGCTTCACGCCTTCATGGGATCAATGCCAGTTGGCCATATTTTATCCCCAATCCTTTTAGTTTTGGAACTTTTGGAGCGTTTATTACTCAGAAATCCCCAAGTAAATCCAAAAATGCGCTATTTGATGTAGGGTTATCAGGACCTATTTTTGGATTCGTAGTGGCATTGATTTTTACTATTTGGGGTCTATTTCTATCTTTTACAGTCTCAAATCTTCCAAATATAGGAGAAGATATCTTTTTCACAAATTTTCTCCAGTTTAATAGTCCTACGCGATATAGAATACCTCTATTCGAGCTATTAGCATTTTTAATATTCCCTAATACCTTTTATGAATCTGAAATTATACTCCATCCTCTTGCACTCGCAGGTTATATTGGATTATTACTTACTGGGTTAAATTTAATACCGATGGGACAAACAGATGGAGGACATATTGCACGTAGTCTAACTTCGGAAAAAAATCATCGGGTAGTAACTTATATTAGTGCAGGAGTTTTAACAATCTTAGGATTCTGGTTCTTTGCCATTCTACTACTCCTTATGTACTCACAGACAGGCCATCCAGGTCCCCTTGATGACATATCCTCAGTGAGTAATTCTAGAAAACTTATAACAATCTTAGGATTGGTTTTAACAGTATTATGTCTACCATTTCCAGTAGAGATATACACTTGGATAATTAATTTATTTACATAAGTTAATTATTTTAATGTTGAATAGTAAAATTCTCCAATTTCTTTTTGAGTTTTGTCCATTTGAGAATCTGCCTTATTAATTCTTGCCCGTCCAGTTTCTGTGTCTCGTCGAAAAGTTATATCTAGGCTCTTAAGAAAAGCATTCATTCCTTCACGTTTTGCTAAAGGTCCAGAAACATAACCATGCTTAGCTGGGATCCCATTGAAAAGCATAATTCGATCTCCAGTAAAATCAGCAAGTTGAATATCATGCTCAATGGATATTACAGCACTAGCTGGATTACGTTTAATCTGGTTTCTAATAACACTAGCAATTTTTGTTCTTTCAAGGGCATCTAGGAATGCAGAAGGTTCATCTAGGATGAATAAATCTGCTTCACGAGCTAAACATGCTGCAATAAAGACCCGCTGGTTTTCCCCTCCAGAAAGATCCTGCATGTTACGTTTGAGAAAATGAGTGATCCCAAGAGGATTTAACAGTTGTAATTGCCAGTATTTTGTATTTAAATATTTTCCAGTAGTTTGTTGTAGAAATTCTGAAACATTAAGGTCATAATTCTTGGAAATCAACTGAGGTTTGTAACTAATAACCGCAGGAATTTTGGCAACATTTGGAATTTTACCAGAGATTAAATTAGCAAAAGTTGTTTTTCCTAATCCATTTTCTCCCACAGCCACCATAATTTCTCCTAAAAAGATACTTCCTTCTCTGATATCGAGACTAAAATCCCCTAATCTAACTGACATTGATGGCCAAGAAATTGCTGGTCCTAGCTTAATTGTTCTTTCTTTTGCTGTTCTTTTAAAAGAAATTACCCGTGGTCGGAAATGAATATTTTCATCCTTTAACCATCCAGTTAAAAACGAATTTAATCCTTTTTTAACAGAAAGAGAGCGTGAAACGACTCCATAAACATGAGGTTCTCCCCATAAGATGTGGATAAGATTAGACCAGTAATCTAAAACTGATAAATCGTGTTCAACAACAAGAACATAACGCCCTGCTCTTTGTTTTAAGTTAAAAATTCTAGCTAGAGCTAGTCGTTGTTTCACATCAAGGTATGTAGCAGGTTCGTCTAATAAATATACATCAGCTGGTTGTATAAGGGCATAGGTTATCGCAATTCTCTGTAATTCCCCTCCACTCGTCTGATTTAAGCTCTTACCGAGTAGATTTCTCACCTCTAAAATATCCATGACTTCAGTGTCTTCAGTTTCAATATTTGCATAAAGCTCCTCAACCGTAATAGCTTTATGTTTCATTTGATCTAGATTCTGTTCCTTGATAGAGACTTTAATGGTTCCTTGCGAAACATCGTCCAAGAATCTTGCCATTCCAGGAGTTGTCAATGAATTAAGAAATTTGTCAAAGGAATCAGGGGTCGAAAATCCGCCATTAGGTTTGATGTCTCCTGCAAGAATATTTAAGAGTGTAGACTTTCCAATTCCGTTTTCTCCAACGATTCCAGTCACTAAGCCTTTGTTTAGAAGGGGGAGACCATAGAGTCGGAACTCAGAGTCAACATACTCATGAACTGGACTCCATGTTTCTACTTCTCCTGGAATATTAACTACACTTATTGCCCGTTTAAAACAGGCATTAACACAGACACCACAATTGATACAGTGTTTTTCTACTATTTGTGGGAACAATGAATCTCCACGAAGTTTTATTGCTTTGGGAACGATTTGGGGATTGTTTTTCTTACCAGTCATATTTACTGGACAAAGGTTAATGCAACGGTAATTACAGGTATCAGGTGAACATTTATTTCTTAATACAACCGTTTTCTTCTTCATCAGTCGTTACCTGAAATATTAAAAGGAAAAATTAATTCATTTTTAATTTATTGAGAAAAAACTTCTCAATTCCATTATATTCTGCTTATGGCATGAATATTTTTCTTACTTTGATGGAAAATAGATTAATATTATTAAAAAAACTGTTTTTTTCACCAATTATGGCGTTACAAATTTGGTTGATAAGAATACTTGAACAAATTAAATAAAATTTATACCCCTCATCTTATAAAAGAAAAAAAAAAGAATTTTAATCGCTTATCAAATCTAATAAACGGAGATTAAACAATCAGTGGAACAAATTGCTCATTTAGAATGGACTCTCGGGATTGGCTTGATTTGTGCTTCAATCTGGAACATAGAAGTAACCGCACTTGGATTTTTTCTTCTAGGTATTGGTTCAGTATTTCCCGACCTTTTTGATTGGTTCATCTTCCGTGGAAAACGATTCTCTGAAGGACATAGAGAATTATCTCATACAGTTTATTTCTTAGGATTATTAATATTATTGAGTATTATTGTACCAATTATCGGATACCTAACATTTGGTAGTATCCTTCATATTTTTGAGGATGTTTTAGCAGGACGAGACTATATCTATATTTTTTCACCGCTTACTCATCGTGGAGGGATTCGCTTGATCACTAAAGAACAATCAATAAAAATAGGGGGATTTATTCGTGATATAATTAAAGGATCATTTTTAGGCTCCGAAAATATTGGAAATGAACTATCTTGGTTCTGGTTTCTAACCATAATAGGGTCATGGTTTTTAATTGGGGGAATCTTAATGTATTTTGGTTAAGGAGTGGATCTAGAATAGAAGCATTAAAACATACAGAATGGGTGTTCGGCACAATTTTTATCTGGTTTGCGGTTTTTGACCTTGAATTTACTCCCATTTGGATTTTAATCGTAATATTCGGAAGTCAAATTCCTGATTTCCTTGAATTGATGCTTATTCGATTAAAATGTCCACAAAATACCGCTCGGAAGATATCGCATGATTACGCGATTGTGTTGTTTCTTTGGGTAATAATTCCTTTTAATTTATACCCTGAATTAAACCTTCTCACAACAGCGATAGCGGTCCATTATGTTGTTGACTTATTTTCAGGACTCGTATCAATTTACATAGCGGGTTTTTTATTTGGGGAACGAACCGCTATATTATATGTAACAACAGAACACCGAATTGCTATTGGGAAAAGAATTGATAATTGGGGATCAAATTACTTGATTGCTGAAACTGAAGACCCTACTCCAGAACTCGCGTGGTTTTGGGTGATGCAGCTTTCAGGAACCATATTCTGTGG
>NZ_CDLCQJ010000126.1:0-45732 GCF_975850365.1 Candidatus Hodarchaeum mangrovi
GGTTTAATTTTGGTAAGAACAATTCCTAGTTGACTTGCTAATATATCTTCATCAGATGATTCCTGTAGCTCACTTAGGGCACTAATAAGAAGATTTTTCGCTTCAACCTTTAATTCTTTAGTTATAGATTCTTCTTGGACGGATGGAATTTTTGTAATTTTTTTCACAGATGATTTCTTAGTTTTTTGCTTTTTATTAGAACGAATGAATTCTGAAAGATAATTTTGTGTTAATTCAAAGGTTTCATCTGCATGAAATCTCAAGTCAGTTGATGTGGTGATTTTTGGTCCATGAACCAGTCTTACTACAACACCAGCATATTTTGCTATCTCCAATGATGGAATAAAATCTCGATCTCCTGCTACTAAAACTATCATGTCTACTTGACGTGATGTAGCAAGATGAACCATTTGCACTGCAAGTTGTACATCTACTCGCTTTTGCTCTCGTGAGACTATTTCTTTATGACAATGAGGACATTCCGATTGTCGTTCAACTACATCGCCAAGAATTACTTCAAAACGTGGTAGAAACTGTAATCCATCATGGAAGCTTTGTCTTTGATTATCTTTCCCATCAAAGTAATAAGATCTTAAGCGATAAGAAGGACTGCAAAGTGCTTCACTTAATAGGGTTAAATCGACCTCAAGCATCCCTAATTCCCGTCGAATAGTATTCCAATAGCTTCCGTCAAAAATTACTGCTGCAGTCCTTGGGAAATTAGCGCGATTATCATTATAAAACTTATTAATTTTCAAATATTTATCCCTCTCGGTTTATTATTGCCTATAATCCCGTGAATGATACGATTGAAGAATAATTCGAAAGCTAGGAAGATCCTAGATTTTCAGATTATTTCTTGTAGATCGTGGTTCATTCTCGAAATTATAGGGCATGTAACGCTAGATTATATCATTTTTAAATATTTTGAGTTTTAATGTTAAGAGAAATAATCATTTCAAACAAAAATCATTTTTAGGAAACAGGTCTCTTGGGATGTTTGTTTTCTGTTATAAACCACCCTTTCATGGAAACTTCCTTATTTGCAGTAATTTTCCACTTGATATCACTCAAAACAAATAGATTCCCTAGATGTTTAGATAAAATACTTTCTATCTTCTTAGGATGAAATGTTAGAAGCATATCATGTTCATAGAGCTTCTTATAAAGCTTTGGGTCCAAAGAATTTTGGATTAAAGTAAAAGGAATCGGAGTTTTGTATTCCTTTATAATTTTATAAACCAAATTCACTACAATTTTCTCAAATTGATCTTCAGAAATTAGTTGAAAATCCTTATTTATTGCATTTTTAGGCTTCTTAAAGCGAAAAATATAATCTCCACTTAATGATCCAAATGGTTGAAGCAAACTTTTGGCTGATGGTCGAGCTGGTGGTTGATAATGGATTTCCTCGAGAGAAAAACCTGATAAAATTGCACAACGATATAAGATGGTACGATATTTTAATTGAGGATTATGAAAGGTTACTGTAAGCCATTTTGATGGTTTTAATACACGGAAAATTTCTTTAAAAATAATAAAGAGATGATTTTCATAATCTGCTATTGTTTTATTCTGACGAGAGTTTTCAATTAGTTCTTGAGATAGAGCTGTTGTATATTCGTCAACTAAGTTTAACCATGCCCCCCACAAAAACAATAGTTCTCCATATTGTATTGAATGTCCGTAAGGAGGATCAGTAATGACATAATCAATGGATTCATCAGGGATATTCTTAAGCTTTTCAAGGGATGAATTTATCAAGGTATAGATTGGAATTTGAGAATTCTGCTTTTGAAATAGTTCGTTAATGTCAGATTTATACTGGATTTTATCTATAGATTGTTTTAAATCTATTTTTGCATTTAGGAGTCCTTGTTTTCCTGTTATTGCTCGATCGAAGAGACTCCATACATTAGATTCCATAAAATTTGGAACCGACCAATAACTCTGTTGTACCCAGGCTGAACTAAAGGGTCTTGAGGGGCGAACAGGAACCATTTTTGACGCTAAATGAACAATCGATGAGAAGCCAAACAAAAGTGATTCTTTCAATTGTGGATTGGAACACTTTTGGATACTTGAGAATAATTTTGCCAAGGATATTAAGTTTCTAGGAGTAAATAACTCTGGAATATTGTTATAATGCTCCCTTTTAAGAAAGGGAGTTCCATCAGGATAAACCAAAGGCAATTTTGGGAACCAAAATTTTGATTCTCCATTTTTTTTAAAAAACCGTGAATCTTTGTTATTAGCAATAAAATCAATAAGTTGTAAATCATAATCATTTACTAGGTCTATTCGCTTTCCATCTTTAGGACAATTATAGCGTATATCAACTAATTCAGAGTGATTCCATGTCAAACAAATAGCATTTATAGGTAATTCACATATACGACATGTAGATCTATATAAGGATTCAATTTCCTTTGCAACCTCAAATCTTACGCGATTGAACTCATCTAATATTAAATCAGGTGAAACAAAAGTTAAAGTATTTTTTGATATAAAGATTGAAACTGGATTAATGTCAATGCCTATAGCGTGCCGTTTTAAACGAAGACTTTCGCCAATCATTACTCCGCTACCGCAAAATGGATCTAAAACAACATCTTGTTCAGAAGAATGCAATTTTATGTACTTTCGGATAACATTTGCCTGTTTTCTGGCAAAAAATTTATGCATAAGATACATTGGGCGATGACCCATTAATGGGAGACTTGTGTCAGTTGGCCTTCCTAGACTTTGATATGTGAGAGTTCCCATGATCATTTCACAAAATCAATAACAATGGTATTGTTTATTCCTATTTCATTTTAAATAATAATTTTATGCTTATCTAGCTAAAATTAATAGGAAAAATTCTTATTTCTGAAAATGATTCAGTTGTAAAAATGATTATTTTTGTCAAAAGAGGAAAGTATTATGACACATGACACAGTTAAAACGTCAATAGTAAACGTTCTTCTCTGGACAACTTATGACATTGCTAATACGGTTTTTAGTATGGGTATTGTCAGCATGACTGTGCTACAATATGGCACGTTATTAGGAATGATGAATGGTTTAGGGTACAGCCTAAGTTTTTTTATTGCTAATATAGCAGTATCAATAAGTACATTATTTGTTGCAATTACTATCCCTGTGATGGGAACTTTTGCTGATAATAACGGAAAGGGGAAACCTGGGACAATTCTGTTCGGCTCGTTAACAATCTTATTCACAGGTATTGTCTTTCTATTTGATAACGTTTTTATCGCCATGTTTATGTTTATTGCGGCTAATGTATTTTATCAATGGGGTAATCTGTTTTATGATACCATGATTCCTCGAATAGCAAAAGATAAAGATCTGGGTTGGGTTTCAGCAGTTGGAGTGGCTTTAGGATATTTTGGTTCCTTCTTTGCAGTAGCATTCAGTTTTATTGCCCCATCATTTTTCGGAGACGTCATAGATTTACCCGATAATATTGGTGAAATTGATCCAAATCAATATTCATCCATTTTAGGGTCTCAATCAACTTGGTTTGGTTATTTTGATGAAATGTGGTGGTTATGTGCTTTAGGATTCCTATTAATAGCTATTCCATTTCTTTGGACAAGAGAATACCCAGATAGAAATCGAATAAAAGAAGAGGGAGTTGGGAAATTAGTTAAAAGTGCATTAAATGATACAATTGTAACAGCTAAAGAAATTTGGAATTATAAAGATATGAGATGGTTTGTCATCGGATGGTTTTTTACTGTAGATGTCGTTCAGACAGTTATAAATATTATGAAACCTGCTGCAGTTTTAGGTTTTGGAATGGAGGATTTTACCGCATCTATTCTCCTTTTAATCGGAGTGGTTTGTGCTGTGGTTCTTACTGGTATCGCTGGTCCTGTATCTGATAGATATGGCCCAAAAGTTCTTGCTGTAATTGTTTCTATTGTTTGGTTAGTCGCTCTCTCAATTCCCATCTTTGCAGATTCCTTTGATCCTACAGTTGAATTACCTTTCTTTCTGAGTTTTTTACCCAATTACACAATTTTTTTGATGGCACTTTTAGTTGGGTTTGGTATGGGTTCAATATGGGTAGTTCAGCGTACAATGACGATTGAATTAGCCCCTCCAGATAAAATTGGTCAATATTTTGGTTTTAGTAAGCTTGCTGGTAAGGGTAGTAGTGCTATTGGTTCTTTAGCCTTTGGAGCGGTAATTAGCTTTTTTTCATCTAGTCAAGGGTTTGGATCCAATGCGATTGCATTTAAAATTGGGATAGCTATTCTCTTTATCCTATTCTTCATCGGATTTTCCTTCTTTACTCGTGTAACAAGTTATCACAAAAAATTTTTAGCAGGAAAACGTGCTCCATATAGTTAATTGAGAGAATAGAACTTCTTTCCTTTTTTCTTTGATTATATGTTTTACTTAGGAAATTTATCATTCTAATTTATCTTAATTTCATAATATAAGGAATATCATTTTCACGTATTTTTTATAAGGATTTTATAAAAGAATTTTAAATTATGGCTTAAATTATATCTTCTAGAATAATTTTTTTGATAATTAATCGAATATGATTTGAAATTGTTAAAACAAAGTCATTAAATTTTTATTATATTTTTTGATAGAAATAGTTAAATTTATAAATTATCAAAAAGTATAATTAATTAAAACCTGTTTTGAGCCAAATGAATCAAAAAGGAAAACTCACATTAGATATTTTAGAATTCCTTAATGGAAATCCTAGAGTATCTATTGATGATTTAAATGAATATCTTATTCTTAAGATGCATAAAAAAGTAACTACTGCAAAAATCTTTCAAATTATAAATATTCTAGAACAAAGAGAATTAATTAAGTATGTCCGATTTAATAATAAAAAATCTATAATTTATTTAAAAGAAAAATTGAATATTAAGCCAGATGGTGATTATAAAATGACAGAAGCGAGTTTTAAGAAGATTTTATATAATTTTACAGAAATCTATGAATTTGAATCCTCTAAATATTGTGAAGGTTTTACAATTTATCCAATAATCCAAAAATCTAGCCTCTCAATGTTAGGAATTACTGAAGCTGAGAAACGTGAATTGGGTTGGATCCAAGAAAATGAGAGGGCTGAGTCGGTAGAATGGTTGGAAGCAATAAATCTAAGTGAATTACCTATTCTCATACCCTACCTTCATCAGGTTGAAGGAGGAAAACAGGACAGAACCATTTTTGAACCTATTATTATTCCATCAGGTCGTACAAAGGACAATCCCTTGAAAATACCTGCGCGATGTATTGAACGATCGCGATGGAATTACGAAAGTTCACATGGCGAAGCAACCACATTTAAATTTAAATCTGCAGATACAAGAATGACCCCTCAAATGGGATACGTTGCTTCAATGGGAGCTGATCAGTCAACAGTCTGGAATGCCATAGAAGTGGTTGCAGATGCTCTCAATCTTGGAATCGATGAAGCCCCTACTAGTAGCTACCGCGAAATTCAACAGAAATCGATAGAAAAAAGCCAAAAAATGTCGGAAATATTTCAAAAGTTAAAGCCTGATTTAATGATTCCCAATCAGGTAGGTTTGTTATGTTTCTATAACGATAAATTACTCGGAATAGAGATTTATGGGTCTAATTCTCTTTGGCTTCAATTTAATGAAGTAGTATTGAAGGGATTTCTTACTGATAAAGTTTTTTTCCATGAAAAGATATCTAAAGGTTTTTCTGGAGATATAAATGACATATTAAAGAAGGAGTTTCAAGATTTAGAAGTTAAACCACTCAAAGCAACTGGAGGTGGATCACTGTATAAATTCAATGATAACAAATGGGAGGGTATCTGTGTTATGTTTGATGATTTTCCAGCTCATTTCTATGCCTCTAAGAAACACATTGATATCTTAAAAGAGAGAAAATCTCCAAGAACTATACCTCGTGGTTATCAGATTCGAAATTTAATACAAAGACAAGAAATAATAAATCAAGCCCCTCCTGAGGTAATTCACCCCACTCAAAAAACCTAAGGATGATTTATGATGTTGGATTTATTGTCTGCTAAAGGAACGCTTGAAATTTTGAATTATCTTAAATCTAATCCTCAGAAAACTGCCCCAGATATAAATCAAGAAATAAATGAGAGTTCTTTTTACTCTTTTAGGGGAAAGGTAACAACTGCGACCGTTTATAGAAGAATTAAAGAAATGGAGTTAGCAGGCCTGATATCAAGAGATCCTCCAAATTCTAAATCATACTCATTAACCCCTGAGGGATTTAATATTTTAGAGAAGGAACTGGTGTCTCATCCTGAGTTTTCACAGCTCTCAAGATCACAACGAATTTTACTTGAAGAAATAAACTTGAATGAGGGGATTAACGTTATAGCTCTTCAAGATTCCACTCAATTATCCCCCAATACAGTTGTTCAAGGCTTACGGGAGTTGAACAGATTAGATTTAATAGAAGAAACAAATTATTATTCAAAAACAACAAGAAGCCGTGATCAAAAAGAAATTTATAAAAAAAACAAACCTGGAAGGCCAAATAAAAAAATAAAGCCTACAAAAAAGGGTAAAAAAGTTTATGACGAACAAAAATCAATTGAAAGGCGATCAAAATAAGGAAGAAATAAAATGAATGGTATGAAACATAAAAAACCTTTTAAGTTAGAAGTTACTCTAAGTTCCCCCTATGCTCTAGCATCGGGAAATACACACCTTTTTGTTCAGCTTAAAATAACCGGAATTAACTTTAATCCTGTTAAACAACGAAATTTTTTGAATTTAGGTATTGTACTTGATCGATCAGGAAGTATGAGAGGAAAAAAACTCCAAAAAGCTAAAGAAGCTGTGGAATTTATAGTCAATAATCTTACAAACACAGATATATTTTCTTTTACAGTTTATGACCACTTAATTGAGAATTTGATACCCTCTGGAGTTTTAATATCACAAACATCAACAATCAACAAAATAAGGAATGTTTGTGATCGTGGTCGAACTAATTTATATGGAGGAATCTTGGAAGGAGTAAAGCAAGTTGAAATGGGGAAAAATAAGGAGTTTAGAAATATGATCTTGCTTTTGTCAGATGGATTAGTGAATGAAGGTATAACTGATAAAGGAACGATAAAATCTGGAGTAGAAGGGATCTATAATAAAGGAATATGCATTAGCACATTTGGGGTTGGAGAAGATTTTGATGAGGATCTTCTTGTTACTATTGCTGATTCTGCAGGTGGTACATTCTATTTTATAGAGACAGCAGATGATATACCGAAATATATTGCACAAGAGTTTGAAGGATTACTTGAAACAGTTGCTTATAATTTAGAAGTACAATGGAAGGGAATTGAAGGCTTAAAAATTAATAGAGTCCTGGGAGTTCCCTATGAATCCCGTTTTTCCAATTCAACTAAGCTCGGTGATTTACGAAGTGAAAAAGAAATCATTCTAATCCTCGATGTTGTAGTTCCGCCAAAATCTCTAGGAGGTTCTAAGCAAAAAATCCTAGATTTTACAGTATGTTGGATTCCTGGAAGTGGAATACCAAAAGAGGATAAAACACATTCTAGTTGTGAAATTATCTACACTGAAAATGAAGATTATCTAGCACAGGAAGATGATGAGATCATCGAAAATGCTCATTTGCTTGAAGCAGTTTTTATTCACCAAGAAGTGATTAATTTTGCAGATCAGGGACAATTTTCAAATGCTCAAAGGACAATGAATGAGTTTCAACAGAAGCTCAAGGAAAGAATAGAGAAAACAGGGGGTTCGCAAATATTAGAAAAGCTCCAAAGTACAAATACTAGCATTTTGTCTGATATGTTGGATCAAGAAAGTTATTCAAAGTTAAATCGGAAGAAAATGACCGCAACAATGTATTCATTAAGAAAACAAAATCTATCCCCCTAATTTTTTTTTCACCTCCCTTTTTTTTAGCTGATAGAGGTTCTCCTTTCATAATTTTACTAATTTTGGTTTACTTACTTATTAATACTTCAATATTTTTACCTTGAATATAGATTTAATTTTGGTGATAACATGAATCAAGATAAGTCTTTTTTAAAATATGAAATAACAGGTAAACCAGCGTTTTCTTTAGTCCGAATCCATCTTGAACAGCCTGGACAACAGGTTAGAGCCGAGGGTGGTGCTATGGTTTATATGTCAGGACATATTTCTATGGAAACAAAATCCGCTGGCGGCCTTATGAAGGGCCTACAACGAAAATTCTCAGGTGAATCAATGTTTCAGAATTTCTTTACTCTTCCTGATGGTTCACCTCCTGGTATGGTTGCTTTTGCCCATGGTGCCCCTGGAGACATTGTACATTTGCATCTTAATCAGGGCGAAGAATGGACATTAAGTAGAGATGCATATATCTGTGGAACTCCAAGTATTGAAGTTACATCTCAGTTAGGAGGATTTAAAAGTGTCCTTGGTGGAGAAGGACTTGTTTTAACAAAATTGTATGCTGAAGCAGAAGGAGATGTCTGGATTGGAGGTTATGGTTTTGTTGAACGCCATGACCTTAAGGATGATGAAGAGCTAGTGGTCGACAATGGCGTGATGATGGCATTTCAAACGCATATGAACCATACTGTCTCGAAGGTAGGTGGAAGAAAGAGTTTCATACTCGGTGGGGAAGGTATTGTGATTCGATATCGTGGTCCAGGAGTCGTTTATACTCAAAATCGTGAAATAGGGTTGTTAGCAGCATTATTAATTCCTCATCTCCCTGTTTCTAGGTAAAACACCTTCATTTTCTCTTTTTTTTAAATATATAAAGTTAAATATAGCTAGAATTTATCAAATATTAATAGTTTTAATTCAAAATCTATTTTTTATATAAAATAATTATTTTACAAATTGTAGACAGCGATACTGGTCATTAACTAAATTAGGGGAAGAGCTGTTGAAGATACTAGCTAGATTTAAGATTAAATAATAACAGAATTGGTGATTTAAAAATAGGAGTGGGCCTTTTTTTTCCTTATCTTTTTTTGAAAAGATAAACATTGAACAAGTGTATTCAACAAATCAAAACAACTATATCAAGGAGTTTTACAAAAATCTTATGATGTTAAGATGACCACACCTATTTTAGAACGCTTTTTAAGATATGTGAAAATCCATACCACTAGCCAAGAGGATATCGACAATATCCCAAGTACTATTAGACAATTTAATCTTGCAAAAGTTCTTGTAAAGGAATTAAAAGAGATCGGGGTTTTTGATGCTGTTGTAGATGATCACTGTTATGTTATTGGTTCAATCCCCTCTAATTTACCTGAAGAACAGTCTAGCAAGATTCCAGTAATATGTTTTTTAGCCCATATGGATACCTCTCCTGAAGAACCTGGAGAAAATGTTAATCCTCAAATAATCACGAATTATGATGGAGGAAATATCCTATTACCAAATAATTCCGAAATCTTCATCTCTCCATTTGAAACTCCTGCATTAAAGCGCTTTATTGGGAGTGATATTGTCACTACGGATGGAACTACTCTATTAGGGGGTGATAATAAAGCAGGAATTGCTGCTATCATGACAGCAGTCGAGACATTACATAAAAATCCCCACATTAAACATGGAACTATTAAAATAGTCTTTACTCCTGACGAAGAAGTAGGTCATGGAGTTGATGCACTTGATGTAAAAGCATTGGGTGCAGATGTTGGTTATACAATTGATGGTGATGAAATGGGAGTCTTAGAATTTGAAACTTTCAATGCAGCAGGAGGAACCATCACGATTAAGGGATTTAATTTTCACCCTGGTTATGCAAAAGATAAATTGGTCAATTCTCTTCGAATAATGGGAGAGATTATTAATCAATTTCCTTTAAACCAAGCTCCAGAAACAACTGAAGGGATGGAAGGTTTTTTTCATGTTTATGAGGCTGAAGGATCTGTTAATGAATCCAAAATTCGGTTTATTCTTCGTGATTTTGATTATGTAGAGCTTAAGAACAAGATTAGTAGGATTGAAAAGATAGTGGGGAATATTCAAGACAAATATCCTAAAGCTAAAATTCATCTATCTATCAAAGAACAATATAAAAATATGAAGTATCAGCTTGAAAAAGTCCCTTATACCATTCAATATGCTGAGGAAGCCATTAAACGTTCTGGGATAGATGTTATAAAGAAACCTGTTCGTGGTGGAACTGATGGGGCAAGATTAAGTTATAAAGGACTTCCTACACCTAATATTTTTTCTGGAGCCATGAACTTCCACAGTAAAAAGGAGTTTGTTCCTTTATTAGCCATAGAAAAATCAGTGGAAACAATACTAAATCTGATTCAGATTTTTCGTGAAAGATCAGAGTAACTTATAGAATAACGTAAGAAACTATTATACCTTCACATTAGATAGACTAAAACCGATTATTTGGATTATATTGAGGATTAGAAGACGCTTAAACAAAAATAAAGATATAATAAATGCCTCATCTAAAAAGATAATTATTAATCTAAATGTTTAAAGCAAAATTTAGTTTTATTTTTCTATTAGAAAATCATGAAATTGGAAAGGGCTAAAAGCTACACTTGATATACAAAAATAGAGGAAAAAATTACAGAAATAAGAATTATTTTAAATTTTCCAATTTCCTTATATAATTGACTTTCCTTATTATTAAGGTAAATAGCTATAGGGATATTAGATGGCTACACGAGAAGAAAATTCAGTACGTTTAGAGCTTCCTTCAACAAGTGGAGTCGAATGTGAAGTACGTAAGGATTTAAATCGAGATGAATATGTTTTTACGTTCTTTCAGAATGAAAGAAAGCTAAAATCAACCGCAATATCAGTCACACAAGTAAATCAGGATAAAATGGTTGACCTTTTAAGTGATGCAGGAGTAGAATTTTTTAGTTTTTCGGCAATTTTTGATGTGGCTGATTTATTATTATCAACTATTAAATCAATGACATCAAAACTACATGTAGAGGAAGAATTTTATCCTGTTGAGACAAAAATTACAAAGGACGATATATCACGAAAAATATCGGATAAATACAAGGATAAAGAGGTAAGCCATACACCCACTGAAATAGTTGAAGAGAGTAAACTAGAACCTAAAGTCAAAATAGATGTTACTGACAAACTCCTTAGTAAATTTACGATGCCATACTCCCAAGGGGGATTTGCCGAGATTTATTACACTGTTGAAGGGAAATATGCAATAATTATTTTCAGAGGGAGCACTCCATTAATTAAAAAAAGTTTTACAAAGGAAAATATTAATCAAGATAAAATCGTTACTTTAATAACTGAATCAGGGGTCGATTTTCTCTCTTTTTCTGCCATTTATGACTCTGCTGAACAGATAGAGAAAATTATTCTACACCCTGAAGAATTTACTATGTCTGAAGATACTATCCAGAAAGAACAAGAAGTTGAGAGTTATATAGAAGAAGAACAAGAAGTTGAGAGCAGTATAGTTGAAGATGACTTATCTATTATAGATTTATCCGAATTAGATACTTCAGAATACACAAAAGCTGAAGATTTTGATAAATTCTTGGTCAAAGTTAAGGAATTTGTAAGTCAAGGGCAGCCTCTACCTGTGAAAGAAATGAAAATAGAACAATCAGGTGGCTCAGTGTGCATTATTCTAAGAAAAATGGAAAAATGGTATCTACGATTTCGGTTGCCTTCAGGTTCATTAACTCCTTTAACCGAAGTAAAGATTAATCAAGATGAAATCGCAAAGGTAATCAATAAAGATATACCCCAGATTTCATTTAGTTATTTATATGATGCTTCTGAAAAAGTCTTACAGACAATAGAGTTACTTTCTCAAAAGCCCATGGAAGAAATCATAATAAATGTTGCGGTTGGGCATTATCTTGAAGTAATTGAACAATTTGAATCCAAAAAAGATATGAAAGGAGCTACTAAAGTAACTCAAGTACTCTACAAACGTTTTCAAAAAGAAAGAAATGCTAAAGGAATTTTACAATTTGGCAAAAAATTAGTTTATTATTATGATGAACAGAAAAAATCCTCCGACGCAGGGAAGCTCCGTGATGAAATAATTGAAGAATTATTAGAGTTAGAACCGAGCTATGCGTTAGAATTCGTGGATGAATCAATAAAAATTCTAATAGAACAGGAAAATAATTTGAGTGCGGCTAATTTAATTGGATTAGCCTTGGATTTCTTTTTATCAGATGAAACTAAGATTTCAGATGTAAAAAAGGTAATTGATCTTGCTCAAAAGCAGGTTGATTCTTTTGAAAAAGCAAGACTACCTGTAGTAATGTGGGAAAACTCTTTACGATATGGTCATTTCTTGATACGATATCTTAGTAAATCTGAAGAAATCGGATTATCTTCAAGAGAGATAGAAAAATTTCAAGAAATAGCTTGTGAATTTTTGGATAAAGCGTTTAATGCTCAAGATGAGAAAAAGGCTCATTTTGAGCTTATGGAATCCTTAGAAACTACTCTAAAGTTAATTAAAACTTATAATTATAAGCCATTATTTGCGAAATATGCTGATCGTTTAATTCTGATCTCTGAAACCCAAAATAAAAAAGATATTGCTCTTGAATATGCAAAAGATGGGTCTTCTTATTTAATGGATTCTGATAATCATATTAAAGCATGTGAGTATGGCAATAAGACTATAAAATACTTTTATGAACTTAACAAAATAGAAGAGGCTGTTGATTTTAGCCTAGAGATTGTAAAAGGACTTTTAGAACTAAAAGAATCGAATGCAGCACGAGATTATTTAAAATTTGTTGTAAATTTAATAGATCAGGCTTATGCTTCGAATGAATCTAGGAGAATTGAAAAACAATTAGCTCTAGGAGATTTATTTGGAAAATTAGGAATGAAGGATCATTCAAAAGTTTATATTCAAACAGCTCTTGATACTATTAAAGATCAAAAAAAGAGAGAAAAAATAGTTCTTCAGTATGTAGATGAATTATTACAAAGTCAAGCTGTTCTAACTGCTCAAGAAATGATAAATCTTGAACTTGGTAAGTTATTAACAGAAAAAAAGATATCTGATGTTCTTAAGTTCTGTCGTAATTTTATTGATAAGTTAAAAGAACATAAACAATTCGATATGATTTTTGAGTATATGAAATACAGTGCTAGTCTGATGCTTCAGACTGATGAAACAGATTATGATCTATTAATGGATTATATAAAAGAACTTCTTCTTGGAAATCAGCTAGATAGAGCAGCTTTCTTATTAGATCAGCTTACAGCTCTTCAAATAAAAAATAAAGACCAAACTCGGGCAATAGATTATATGGGAAGATTTGTAACTCATTTATTTGAAAATTCAAATCGTTATGATCTTCTCTATGCGGTTATTCAAAAAATAGCTGAAACATATAATAATATGGGAGATTTGGAAGGAGCTATTGAAAGTTTAATAGATTATCAAAAGGAATCTTTGAAGTCCTCAGTTATTTTGGCGCAAAAAATCACTGATATGATCCTAAAACAATTAGAACCACGTCAGGACTTTAAGAAGAGTATAACTATTGTCTCACGTTTGATAGAGAAACAATTTGAAATGAAAAGGTATCAAGATGCATATCTATTTATTGTTCAGACAGCTCGGTATTATGAACGACTTGGTGATATATCTCAAGTGATTAAATATTTAGAAAAGAATCGTGACATATTTTTAGAACATGGTCAATACGAAGATGCAAATCGTATGACCGATCTAATAATACGTTTTGGTAGAAGTCATTCTGAGTATAAATTAGCAATCAATGCTGTCAAGAATTACGCAAAAAATGCATTAGATCGTGGAGATGCTGAGTCTGCGTCAACATTTGCCATTGAAATGGCAAAACTTCTTGAAGAAGATAGTAAAGCTGATAAAGCTCTTGAATTTCTCCAAATGATATTCAGTACGACCTATGAAACAAATAAAGAAGCTGCAATAAGAGTATTTGAACGAATTGTTACAACCCGACATCAGGAAGGAGATTTTAAAAAAGTCACAAAAAAGCATTTTTCTTCAATTCTCCAAAAATATCCTGATACTGAATTATTGCTTACTATCAAGAGAGTTATGAAACCAGAAATCGAAGAATTTTTTGAATTTGCAGAACCGATCTATGATTTAATGCTTCAGAGCGAAAATTTATCAAAAGAAAATGCTGATCTTATTGTAAATCAACTCCTTGATCCATATGAAGAGGGAAAAAATAATTTTGGAGATGAATTGGTATTAAAATATTCCCCCAAATTTTTTAGGGTCAATCAATTTTCGTCATCCTCCCGTTTAATGGCTACATTATTAGAAAAGACCACTAAGCCAATTTCTGAAGTTTTACCTCACGCTTTTCAATTTATAAAAGAATTAATTTCAGGTTCATTACTCGAAATTGCACGAGAGTATACCGATCGAATTCTTCAAATGGTTTCTGATACAAAAAGATTTGGTAGTGAGGGTAATCTTCTAGCTGCGAAGATTACAGAAAAATTTGCCCTTTTTGTTGCATTTGAAAATCCAGATTTAGCATCTGAATACGCATACCAATCTGCAGAATTTTATCGACGATTAAATAATTTTGAAGGCATCGTAAATGTTTATACTAATTTAGGTGACAAATACCCCTCTCCTAAAAGAGCTATTCGAACTTATAAACGGGGTATCCAAATTTGCAAGAAATTTAACGCTGAAAAATATGAAGCTCAATTGCTTGCTGCCTTAACAAGTTACCTAATTCGCTATAATCATTCAACAGCCCTTGGATCATTTCAACAAACCCTAGAAAAATTAGAAAGTTTAGAAGACCTAGATGCATTGTTTAATACTGTTCACATTTTAATAGAAACAGCTATTGAATATGATAATCTTAAAATTGCGTATTCATATTTAGATTATATTTGTCGTCTCAGTGCAATGATCAATCAAAATGTAAAGGTGGCAGGTATTTTAGTTTACCTTCTTAATGATGCAAAAGAAAAAAGAGATAAAATTAAGGCGGATTTAGTTCAAAAATATCTTGAAAATCTCGGAATTAGTCCTAAAAAGTATAAAAAAGAGTTCAAAGCACTTTTAGATAAACGAGCGAGCCAGTTAGGAGTCCTAAAACCAGAGGAACTAATTATTGATGTAGAAACAGATTTAAAAATAGAAACTCAGATAGCTGATGAACCTTCATCTGGAGTTAAACCCAAACCAATTATTGTAGATACTTCTCAAATTATTATACCCGATGTTACCCCTAAGATTGATATGACGGAAGATTTAAGTGAGGAAAAGATAGATGAGGAATTTGTAAAAGTGATAAAAGGTTATGAAATTGGAACTCAAGCAACTGATTCAAAACCAGTATATGAGAAAGATAAAATTCCTTCTCTTGATTCAGTAGAAAAAGCTTTTTTTGAAGCTACTCAAGAATTGAAAGGGATTCCAACTGAAAAACCTGTTGTTAAAAGTCCAAAAATCGATGATGAAATCCTTGAACTCCCAATAAGTAAATCGAAAGATGTGAGTGATGCAAGTTTATCAGATAACGAAATTAGTGAGCTTTTTTCACCTCAATTTGAAGAAAAAGTGAAGAAATCTGAAATTAAGCCTATTCAAAAGAAAATGAAAGCTGGATTAAGCGATTCCGAAATCTCCGAATTATTCTCTAGTCAAACTCCAAGTGAACCAAAAGAAATTTTACAGGATTACCCTGACGAAGGAGAATGGGAGGTTGATTCATTTGGCCGGCTATGGCGAAAAGAATCTGGACAGGAAGAGGAAATTCTCTCTCCAGAAACCAAGAAGATTACACAAAAAGATACACCAGATTTATCACCCTTAGAAAGAATGGTTCAAGAGGAGAGTTCTAAACCGATTTTCGGAGCTGAAAAAGTGGAAGAGCCACGTGAGTATCAGGAAAGAGACGATTCAATTCCTGAAATGGCAATTCTTGAAAAGGCAATTGCAGATACACAAAATATTATCTCTAAATCCAGAAAAGATGAAAGTTCTAAGATTTCAGCAGATTCACTCTTTAAAAAGGAAGTTCCCGATTCTCTGTCTTCAATAGTCAGAGCAATTTCTGAGGATGAACAATATTTAAGCTCTGAAGAATTGAATATTCCAAAAGTAGCATATGGAGAAGTTAAAGAGGAATCTAAGGAGTTATCAAAAGAAACAAAGGTCAAACCTCCTGATTTAGCTGAACTTTTTTCTGATGCATTATCGGAATTAAGTTCAATCGGGGGTGAATCGGGTAAAGAAGAAAAGAAACGAAAGAGATAGAGGAAAGAAAATTTATCCTCTATTTTTTCCATACTTTTTTTGGTCAAACAAGGGAAAATTCCTAATTTGTGCGTCGTACATTTTTCCTCTAACTTCAAACTGAACAATTCCAGAGTCCGATGGAACAGAAGCATCAATATACCCCATCCCAATCCCCAATTCCAGTAATGGTGAAAATCCACCAGAAGATACTTGCCCTATTTCATTTCCTTCATAATATAATTTTTGTCCTGCTCTAGGACTTGGTCCTTTCTTAATCGCAATTAACCCAATTCGTTTTTTCTTTGGTTTATTCTTTTCAAGAATCTCTAGCACGGCTTTTCCGACAAAATTTTCTTTCAAAATATGTATAAAAGGGGGAAAATATAATCCTGCTGTAATAGGATCAAGACTCTCATTTAAATCGTTACCATATAGATGATATCCAGCTTCTAAGCGGAGTGAATCTCGTGCTCCTAATCCACATGGTTTTATATTGAATTCCTCTCCATTTTTTAGGAGGAGCTCCCAAATAATTTCAGCTGCTGAAGGATCTTTGTTTGTTGTATTCAATACAATTATTTCATATCCTGCTTCTCCAGTATATCCAGTTCCAGAAATAATGAGATCTATGTTATTAAAAGTAATACTAATTACTCCCCAAGAGTTAGGAAGATTGATTGAATTATTAAACACTCTTTTCAGAACATCAATGGCTTTTGGTCCTTGTAAAGCAAACATAGCTGATGTTGTCGATATATCTACTAGATTAACATCTATCTGACTAAATGTATTTACAAATTCATATTGAGTTTTGATCCAGTGCTTAATTTTCATTAAATTTCCTGCATTCCAGACCATCAGCCAATTATTTTGTTCGATTCGTTCAAAAACAAGATCATCTTTGAAACCAGCCTGTTCGTTTAGCATAAAGGTATAAGATGCTCTTCCAACTTTTGTTTTTGTAAGATCCCTAGGAACTAAAAAATTTAGAAACTTTTCTGCATCTTTACCTCTAATCCACATCCTTCCCATATGAGAAACATCGAATAATCCTACTGAATTTCTTACTGCTAGATGCTCTTCCTTAATAGAGGAGAACATTACTGGCATTTCAAATCCAGCGAATTCTATTAAATCTCCATGTTTTGAATGCCAATTATACAATTGAGTTCTCATTGTCTATCACAACATATTACCATTATTTTTATAATTGCATTAACTAGAATGATTTAGACTATTTTAGTTAAAAATACCCAGGATAATACATTTAAAAGATTCT
This sequence comes from Candidatus Hodarchaeum mangrovi, assembly GCF_975850365.1. Classification (NCBI taxonomy): domain Archaea; kingdom Promethearchaeati; phylum Candidatus Hodarchaeota; class Candidatus Hodarchaeia; order Candidatus Hodarchaeales; family Candidatus Hodarchaeaceae; genus Candidatus Hodarchaeum; species Candidatus Hodarchaeum mangrovi. The sequence continues at coordinate 17,501 of NZ_CDLCQJ010000126.1, forward strand.
TGCGAATTTATTTAAAATTTTAGCAGTTCCTAATTAGTCAGTAGGAAAAGAAGGTGATAAAGCAATGGCTATTGATCCTGACCATCAAAAAATCCGAGATATTCTGAAAGCCCATCATGAATATTGGAAAAACTCCATTCCTTTAATTGCAAGTGAAAATTTAACAAGTCCTGCTGTAAGGGAAGCAGCAATTACTGACCTATCACATCGGTATGCTGAAGGGTGGATTGGTGAACGTGTATATCCAGGTAATCAATATTTTGATGATATTGAAGATCTATGCATTAAATTATTGAAAGATCTTTTTGATGCACCTTTCATTGATACTCGGCCAATTTCTGGAGTAGTAGCAAATTTAACCATTTATACTGCCTTTGCTCAAGCCCATGATAAGATGCTTGCCATATCTATTCCAGTTGGAGGACATATTAGTTTTGGACCAAATAAAGCTAAAACTGGTGCTTTCATTGGTGGAACTGCTGGAGCTGTTTCTAGACTTGATGTAGATTATTTACCTTTCGATCGATATGGATTGAATATAGATGTAGATGAGTCAATTAAGGCAATACGTAAGATAAAACCCAAAATACTTCAATTTGGTGCTAGTGTATTTCTATTTCCTCATCCGGTAAAAGAATTAGCTCCTGTCGCACATGAGGTTGGAACTCATGTCAATTATGATGCTGCACATGTTGCTGGATTGATTGCTGGTAGTCAATTTCAGGATCCAATCAGAGAAGGAACTGACACAATGACATTATCGACACACAAGACGTTTCCTGGACCTCAAAAAGGTATAGTAGTTGCTGCTCATGAAAATTTTGCGGAAAAGATTAAAGCAGCCGCTTTCCCAGGAATGACGTCAAATCATCACCTAATGCATGTTGCTGGTTTAGCAATAGCAGCTGCAGAATTCAAAAAATTTGGTAAAGAGTATTCAAAACAGGTGATTAAAAATGCAAAAGCATTAGGTCAGGCATTATATGAGCGGGGAATTCATGTTGTGTGTCCCGAAAAAGATTTCACAGAGTCTCATACAATATTGGTAGATATAACTAACTTTCAGAATTCGATTGGATTAGGTGCAGAAGTTGAACAGTTATTGGAAAAAGCTCATATTGTAGCAAATCGGAATCTTCTTCCCTGGGATATTCTTGAAAAGCGTAATTATCGAAATCCAGGAGGAATCCGTATTGGATCGCAGGAAATTACACGATTAGGAATGAAAGAAAGTGATATGGTTATAATAGCAGAGTTCTTCCATAAGCTCTTAATAAAAAGAATTAATCCTGACAAAATAGCTCAGGAAGTCACTGATTTTCGTTCAGACTTCCAAAAGTTACATTATGCCTTCGATTCTCTACATCAAGCTTATGATTTTATCGAGATTATTTAAGAACTAAAAGAAAATGACTTGTTTAATCCCAGTCATTTGTTGAAATCCACTCTTCTATACTATCTTTCAAAATTTGCCAGGAATTCTTAGATGTAAATGTAAAGCTTTTTGCTCTGGCCCAATAGCTGGACATCTTACCTTCAGCGTCAGGGTCGGCTCTATTTCTTTTTTGCCATCTTTCTATGGAAACAACTCTTTTATTAGCGTCATTTATACTTTGGACTAATAAGACTGCTGTCCACCATCTTCCTCTTTTTGAGATTGTCTTTCCCTTTATTAAATGGTAATAATCTGACTGATAAGGGAAATTCTCTACTTCTTTTTTGCTTCTAGGCATATATTATTTCTCCCATTTGGGTTAAAGGGGCTGAAAATTGAATCCCCTCTTAAAATGCATGCTCTTTGGAAAATTTATAAAGCCAGATTAGGTATCCTTTTAAAGAAATAATAGTTATTTCTAATTAAGAGTATTCATTTTTTAGGAGTATATAAAACTTGAGTGATTATGACACCTACATTCATTATGGAAGATTAGTTGTTGTTCTTCAAGCTATTTTAATTCCTATTTATTTCTACGTTCTTTCATTTATTTTTGTAGATGGAGTAATTTGGTTTTTAGACACTTCAGATTTACGCTTGATTTCCGATATTCTGGTCTATGGAATCGGGCCCCTTATAATGGCCTTTCCATTCCTATTCTGGACATATGGTAAAAGATATCAAATAGGAGATGCATATGAGACTTTTGGGCATGAAGTCTGGCGTCTTCCTACCACTATCAAGGCATTTTATGGATTTAACTTTGTTATTGGCATGATTTATTTATTTCCCATTATTACACCTTTTATCTCTCTATTCGGAGGATATTTCATCGCTATCTATCTTTTTAAGTGGAGAGATGAGGGTAAAGTCATAACCACCCAACGAAAAACAATTTTATTGACTCTGATATACCTTCCTTTACCCTTATTAGTCGTTATTGGATTTTTTTTTGGATATAACCTCTTTGGTACTGGATCTGGTATTTTAGGCTTTTTCTTCCATATAATAGATCTCTGGATCCAAAATATTGATATTTTATATACTTCTGCATTAATACTAGCTGATTCAGTTACAATTGGAGGGATTCTTTACTTAATATATGAGGGTGCTCAACAGGTAGACTATACTGTGAAAGTTCCAATCCTAATAATCAATATTATTTCTATTTCATGTTTTCTTGTATTAGAAACATTATTTTTATCTTTCACTGACACCTTTGGAATTTTTCTTAGTTGGATTCATGTTGGTGCAGTCATATTAGGTGTGATAATGCTTGTTATTAGGTATTGGAAGGGTTTACTTAGCACTAAGGATACTAGTATTACTGGGTGGTTAACACTAGTCCTTTTCCAACTTGTTAACTTCGCTTCAGGGTCTCTAGAAACGATTAGTCGTTCAACTGCAATAATATTTGCGTTTTCAATATTTCTCATAATATTTTGGATAGCTTATCAGAGAGCTGGAAAGCGATTTTGAGGATTCAAGCTTTTTTTATCTCAATGGACATTTTAACAAAAAAAAATTACTTAATTGTATAAATATTGGCGATTTGTAGCAAAAAAAAATATTAATTTACTTTTAATCCATTTGAAATTCTTTTTACCAAATTTTTTTTATTATAATAAAACAGAAGCTATTCAAATGATTCCCAGAACTGATGAGATACCTTCGCGATCATTTCAATATCGTTTGACTATAGAAGAATGGATGGCTACTGAATTTGAACAAGTAACTCTTCAATATGCAGGTCTAATGGATGTAGTCGATAGAGTCCGTTTTTTTGGAGTTAATGGTTTAATTCAAAGAGAAAATAAAAAGATAAGCCCCTTTTGTTTTCATTTATTCAATTCAAATGATCAAATGTTCCTAATAATTGCCTTCTCAATTCCTATCTTTCAATCTTTAGATAACATTGCACTTACTACTTCTATGGAATACCTAGCAGCGATTTTAAGACATGTTATGTGTGAAAAAAAATTATCTCTCTCTGAGGCTGAAGTTGAGGCATTCAATGATATTAAGCGATTATCCCCAATACAGGTTCAGAAACGAGAAATTATTCCATATAAGGATTTTGCTGAAAAAATTGAGATACAACTTAAAATGAAAGTCCGAATGGGTATTCCTATCCATCCTGTTTCTACAATCTATGAAGATTTCAAGAAAGAAAGGATTGAGTTCTTTGAAGAATTAGGAGTTGCAAAACGAGCTCTGGTAAGCATTCAATCAAATCTTAAAGAGTATTCCCAAAAAATTGCTAAGCGTTATCGAATTAATGTTGTCCCCTTCTTATTCCAAACCTCTTTAGAAAATCGATTTAACCCTATTATTCTCCCAATAGTCACTATGACGTCATCTAGTCAATCTAGTGAACTTTTTTCTCTCCTAATGATTAATAAAGAAGTAATTAAACGAATTACTCCAAAGGATCTTGAGATTCTAATTGCTCATGAGATAATTTTTGATCTTTTGAAAGGAAAATTTTCACGAGGTATTGTCGAAAGAGAAATATTTCTTATCCTATCGGAAGAAAATAAAAATAACCCTGAATTTCTCGTTGAAAAGGAAATGAGTAAGTTCTATGATTTAAATGAAATTAAGGAGTCACAGTCAAAAATTAAGAGTGTTGTTAAAGTTTTACTTGCTGAGGAGACTTCTATAATGGAGTTAGAATAGTAAACCTGGTGATTTTGATAAATTTGAAGGATAGACATAGAATTAGTAATTTACATAACTCGATATTACATATTACTTGGCCTGAGACACTCATTGGAGGAATTTCATTTAATGGGATGCATTAGTTCTAGAAAACTTCTTTGATAAAAGACTAAACAGAAATGAGGAGTTTTTTTACAATGGAATACACAACCTAGTATTCCATGAAGAACTATAAAATAGATAAATTGAGTGAAATTTATTTTTAAAGAATAAGAGACTTTGCTCACTTGACCTGTATAGATCACAAAAAATATAGTTAGGTTAAAAAAAAATACAATTGAACCTTAAATCGATGATTGAACATATTTAATAACGTAAACAGGTTGATACATCAAATGAGAAAAATATTCGCCCTATTGTTGATAATTCTGTTTCTGATTTCCATTCCAACACAAATAAATGGTTTAAACCATGATTTACGGGCCGAAGCCATTCCTCACTCCCTTCAGGAGTCTTCTAATCTCCTAGAAGTCAATTTATTACATCTAGAGGTTAAAAAAGGAAACACCTATGTTCAATTAGAAGATTTAATTGAAGAATCGCAAAAAGTAGAAGAAAAAGATCCTAATCCTAAGATTGCTAATGGATCTTCTGTCCGAGTCCAGGTAACCTATTCCCTTCCAATCGGAAGATCAGAGTCATTAGTTATTCGAAAATTTTCAGTTGATATTTATAAAGATATCACTGGAGAAGCAGATCAACTGAACAAAAGCTATACAGGGATTAGTAATTTTAGGTACTTAGATCCAGCAGAAATAATACTTCCTCCAAATTCTACTAGGTCAGATATTGTAGAAATACCAGCTTTAACCCTAGTAGAAATTGGTACATATAAATTTGTTTTTAGAGTAGAATTCCACATTTATAATGGTGATGAGTTACCTAAATCAAGTTTTTACCCTGAAAATTATACTTTTGACCTTGTAAAAGGATATGCCTCCCCTCCATATATAATTTTATACGTTTTCTACTTTGTAAGTATATTATTTATTGGTGTCATTGTTATAGGGATTTATGGTGACCGTAAATATAGAGAAGATCTCTAATTATAAGCTACTCTTGGACCTCTAGATTTAAAACCAAATCAGGTGATTTTTGAAGTTCTTGAGTATAATCAGTTATCTTTACATCGGTTAATATAATGCTAGAAAAACCACTATCCTTAGCTATAAATTGAATTATAGCAAGAGTTCCTTGAGAAATAGTTTCGTGAACAATTTGGTTTTGATTATAATCCTTTAATGGAACTACTGATTGTATCTTTCCAGTAATTTTTATCCGATATTGAAGCCGAATAAATTGATTTAAAGTAGTTTTTAAAACTAAAGCGGCTTTAAATAATTGATTTTTTCGAATTAATGTTGGGCCCCTAACCATCACTCTGATATTCTTCCAAGAGATTTCTGTATTTGATATACGTTGTGGACTAGGGGGTAATGCAGGAAATAAGGCTAATTGTGAAATAATTTCTCTTTTTACTTCTTGAAAATCGAAGATAGGATCCATCTGATAGTCAACAGCATAGTAATCTCTTCCCAAATCATCAACACGAAATATTTTGAAACCAGATTTTGTAGATGATATTGCAGTTGGATCCAATACTAATCCAAATGCTTTTGGATGCATTCTTTGGTAGAGGAGTTGGGTTTTGCTATCTGTTCCAGAAAAAAAAAGGCCCAAACCTGGATGTGTATGCGCCCATCCAATAATGACTTCTCCTTGTTCAAATTTACTTGGTGGTATTAGAGAGAATACTTTTTCATAGTCAGTTATATCTACAAATACAGAAGTGCCAGATCCAATTGGGATAATATCAGTGACTCTCATTAATTCATTATCTATTTTACCTAAAACAAGTCCGATACATTCTTTCCAATTAGATCGGTCATGAGGTGGTGCATTTTCCAGTGCAAATTGCAAAAATCTTTTATAGACTGTATCTGGGATTATTATCATATATTCATCTCAAAGGCGTTAAAATTTTAATTGCATGAACGAGAATACCGGAATAGACAAGATCCCGAAAGACTGGACGCATGATATGCTTTCTTGGATCAATTATAAAGTTCCTACGAGTTAATTCAAAGCATTCTTGAAGAATTAAATTAGGGTTTTCTTGGATCTCATAAACTGTATCTTCAACCTGTCCCCAGTTAGGGATGAAGCATATAAGATGACCTCCTCCTTTTAGAGCAAGTTCTACAGATTTAATTGCTTCGTAAGGAGTAGAAAAATCAAGGAAAAAAGCGTCTAGATCCTTTAATTCTATTGAAGTTCGAATATCTTGAATAGTAAAAGAAACATATTTTCTAAATCCAGTCATTTCAAGATTCTTTTTTGCATTTTCTTGGTGTTCTTCATTAATATCAAATGAATAGATATGACCACTTGGAGCAACTAAACTTGCTAGAATAAGTGTTAAAGCGCCCGAACCTGTTCCTGCTTCCCCAACAACCATTCCATTAGTTATACCAGCTATATTACAAGCAATTGCTGAATCATCTTCATACATAATTTGTGTTTTTAATTTAAATTTGCGAAGGAAATCTCTAGGTGTTGGTTTTAAAATTACAAATTGGCCTTTAAGATTTGGAATAATTTCTCCATATTTATGTCCAATAATATCATTATGAAGTATTTTTCCCCTATGTGTTGAAAATTCTGAGTCTTTTTTAAGGAATAGAATCCACGATTTTACATATCGTGTTGAAAAATCGGCAATTTTAACTGGATCTCCTTCCTTGAGCATTTTTTAGACTTCCTTTTTCATAAAAATCTCTCTGGAGGGTGTTTAAAATTAATATTACGTATGAACATAATTAATCCATTTTGATTATTGCTTAAGTCTTTTTTTACTTTTACAACTCAAAAATTCCCTAATAAGTGTAAATAAAATCATTGAATACTATTGATAAAATCATTATTTAAGATCCATTTTTTAATCCAAAGAAATGCATTTGATGATCGAATTCTTTAGGGGAATCAACACTTCGTTTATTGAATCCTCTACGTCTTTTATTCTCCATGGAGTCAATAATTATCCCAACTTGATGTTTACTGGGTGACAAAGATGAAAATCGAATATAACAAATAAAGTCTTTTTTCTAGGATCAGCAATTACATAAATGTCTAAAAGAATACAGATATCCTCTAAATACTCAATGTTTTTATTATTAACAGCCCTATAAATACGAAATGAAGTCATTGTTGTTATCCCTGAAACTCTTTTGTTTATATTTATCATCCTTTCCACTTTTAGATCATTTCTGTCTTTGAGAATAACCTGTAAATGGCTCCCATTACTGTACTATCCAAAATAATTGACAAGTTATTTCCAATTTAACAAGAACTATTTTTTATTAATAAAAATCAAACCAGAAAAACTTCCATGTAAGAATAAGCTAAGACCTTATTACTCCAGTATTTTTTGCAAGATTCAATGCTGCACTTTCTGTTAATCCAGAGGTACCTAGGATAGTATACATTGAATTTATTTTATGTGCTTTAGTTAATGCCTGTACAATTGCCTCTGGAGGGATTTCTTCTTCTAAGTCATCGATACTTGTTGGACATCCAGCATTTTCTAATAATTCTTTTATACGATAATCATCTTGTCCTTGAAGTCTTGCAATCATGATGGCTCCAAGAGCGATTCGTTCTCCATGAAGAATATTTGAATTAGGAATTTCAGCATCAAGTGCTGCAGAAAACATATGCTCTGATCCGTATCCAACTCGGATATCATTTGATGTGCCCATTAAGACTCCAGCAATGAGTAATGCTTTTAAGACTACTTTGACTGCATGGTTTAAATCTTTTAATACCTCAGAGACTTGATTTCGTAATAAGCTTTCTGAATTTTCTAATACTCCACCAACAAAACGAGAAAATCTTTCTGATTTGATTCTCCAAGCATGTCTCCAATCCCAAATTGCTGTTATCTTTCCTACGGTATCTCCAACCCCAGCAATTAAATATCTTGTTAAATTGGGGTGTAGAAGGATTTTATTGATATCAGCAATAACAGCTAATGGCGGACGACATTCACCGATATAAGTTTCAGTGGGATTTTTCAAAAAAATATAGGGAGAAGCAATTCCATCATGAGGAGTTGATGTAGGAACTGAAATCATCTCTTGTTTTTTCGATCCACCTAATAAACAATATTTTGTAACATCAATTACTTTGCCTCCTCCTACCCCAATAAGCACATTTGGATTATAAGAAAAACTTTGTTCTTTAACTGCAATTGCAGATTCTAAACTGGAGTCCTCGACAAGGATGAGTTCTGAATCTATATCATTTCTTGTCAAAATATCGTAAACCTCTTCCCCTGCTATTTTTCGAGTTTTTGGTCCAGTGAAAATAACCACTTTCGGTGGTATCCGTAAATTTTTCACGACCGATGGGATTTTCTCTAAAATTGATTCCCCAATAATAATCGATCTTGGTACAACTGATTCAAGAATCTCTGATCTAGGCATTTTGTTGTAGTCCTTTTACTTACGCCCATTTGAGAACAATCCAAAAAAATTTATAAATACTGTGTGTTTATAACAACATGCGGGAATTTTTATAAGAAAAAGTTCATCTTGCATAATAGTTTTAATTATGTTTTGTAAGATTTTGTTATTATTTCTTTATTACTTATGAGAGTATTAGCCTTTAATTGCATATTAATATAATTCAAATTATAAAATAGACAACACAAATTAAACTTTTATTCATGAATATAAGATTATAATCATTCCTAAGAGCGATTAGAAAAAGCTAACTCAAGATTTTACAACAAAATTTAATCTGTGGGAATTGGAACAAAACAATTGATAATTTGATTCAATATAAATCCCTATTTTCATTAAAAATAAAATAAAATCTAATTATTATCGAGGTTTAACTATGACTGAAGAAAAGGGAAAACGCTATAGTCGAGAAACAGCTATAGAAGAACTTAAAGCTGATCTTATAAGTGAATTACCACCTAATGCACAAGTATCTAAAGTTGTGTTCGAAGGACCTTTTGTTGTATTATATTCATTAAATCCAACTGTTTTGATGGAAAATGGTGATATAGTTAAGGGATTAGCTAAATCTTTAAGAAAAAGGATAGTTATTAGATCTGATGTCTCTGTAAGACGTGCTAAAGATGAAGCGCAGGCTAGGATTCTTGAAATTGTTCCTGATACTGCTGAAATCACTAATACCATTTTCGATGATGAACTTGGGGAAGTAATTATCGAAGCTAAGAAACCTGGTGCAGTAATCGGTAGAAATGGAGCTACACTTCGTGAAATTGCCCGTGAAATTTCATGGCGTCCTCGTGTAGTCCGATCTCCTCCAATTCAGTCTCAATTAATTAATTCGATTAGATATACCTTAACTGCTGAATCTGAACTTAGAAAACGGGCTTTATTAAACATTGGACTACGAATTCATCGTCCTCGAGTAAAAGAAGACGATTTTATCCGTCTAACGGGTCTTGGAGGGTTTTCAGAGGTTGGAAGATCTTGTTTCCTATTGGAAACTGCTGAATCGAAAATTCTCATTGATGCTGGAATGAATGTCGGTTCTAGGGAGCCAAATCAAATGTTTCCTCATTTCAATAGTCCAGAATTTGATATCGCTGACTTAGATGCTGTTATTGTGACCCATGCACATTTGGATCATAGTGGTTCAATTCCTTTTCTGTATAAATGGGGATATCGTGGGCCAGTTTATTCGAATGACGCCACCTTATCATTAATGACATTACTTCAAAAGGATTTTATAGAGGTAGCTGCTCGTGAAGGCAAAATAACCCCCTATAGCACAGGGGACATCAAAAATATGATCCTTCATACAATAACTCGTCGTTTTGGAGAAGTTACAGACTTAAGTAATGACATCCGTTTAACAATGACCCCAGCTGGTCATATATTAGGTTCATCTATTATGCATATGCATATTGGGGATGGAAAATACAATCTAGCTGTTATGAATGATTTTAAAGCTAGAAGAAGTCGTAATAGTTTACTTGACAAAGCAAATAGTCGTTTTCCCCGTCTTGAAGCGATTATTATGGAATCAACATATGGTGGACCAAGAGATGCAATGCCAAGAAGAGATGATGCTGAAATCCAACTTGTTAAAATTATCAATCAGACTGCTAAACGAGGTGGAAAAGTCCTTATTCCAACTTTAGCTGTAGGTAGAGCTCAAGAATTAATGATTGTTCTTACAAATGCGTATCAAAAGAACCAAATGGTAGAAGTTCCAGTATATCTGGATTCATTAATTGCAGAAGCGGCAGCTATTCATTCCTGTCACCCTGAGTACTTATCACAATTTCTTCAAGATCAAATTTTCAATGAAGGAAAAAATCCTTTCCTTAGTGAAATTTTCATACGGTTAGATAAGCAAAATGAACGAGAACCGTTAAGTAAAGGAAAATCAGCTGTGATTATGGCAACCTCTGGTATGCTAACTGGTGGTACCTCTGTTGAATATTTCAGGAAATTAGCCCAAGATTCAAGGAATTCTCTTGTTTTTGTTTCCTATCAAGCTGAAGGTACTCTAGGAAATAGGATCTCATCAGGGGTGAAGGAAATCAGAAGTTATGAAGATGGTAAAGCAAAACTTCTAAGAGTTAATATGGATATTCATCAGATTGATGGCTTTACAGGTCATTCTGATCGTGGTGAAATTATGAATTTTTTCCGGGAGTTATCACCCAAACCAGAAAGAGTTGTTCTTGTTCATGGACAACGAAGTAAATCTCAATCTCTTGCTCAAGCAATATCAAAACGTTATCATGCGAAAATAGACATACCTATGAATTTAGAAACAATTCGTTTTGCCTAGACCCTCTTCTGGAGATTTTCAATTGGTTTTACTAAAAGAAATCCGCTCAAAAGAAAAAAAAAATATTTTTTCTAAAGTTTTCGCCCCTGGGATACCTAACAATCTTTTAAAGAAAAAAATTCAATTTATTTCAAATTCTGAAGATGGAATTAATAGTTTTCTTTATGATCCTGAACAACGTTTACAATTTTTCCTTTATGAAGGTAAATACCTTCCCAGTATACAATTTATTAGAAGTAATCCGTCAATTAAAATTCCTAAAGTTAAAGTGGATCAAGGTGCAGTTCCTTATATCTTAAATGGTGCAGATATTTATACCCAAGGTATTGTTTCTATTCTTGAAGAGTTTAATGAAAATGAAATCGTTATAATTGTTAACCCTCAAGATTCTATACTCGCTTTGGGAAAAGCAATTTTGAATTCTACTGAGTTACTCACTTCAAGGATTAAGGGGATTTTAAATATCCACTATTTAGGCGATCGTATCTGGAATGTGAAAAATGATAGTTAAAACGAAATAAATGTAATCATCGTATGAAACTTAGTGGAAAAAAAAATAAATCAAAAAAATTAGATCGATAATTCAGTAGATTTTTCAATTTATCATAGATTATTGGATGATTTAGTATGACAGAATATAAAGTTGATCCAAATATGAAGTATTTGGCAGAACATGATTGGGCCAAGGTTGAAGGCGACTTGGTTCTGGTTGGGGTCACAGATTATGCCCAAAAAACTTTAAAAGATGTAGTTTATGTAGAATTACCTAATATTGGAGATAATTTTGATTTCAAAGGAATTTTTGGTTCAATTGAGAGTGTAAAAGCCGTTTCCGATCTTTTTTGTCCCGTAGCTGGTGAGGTTGTTGCTATAAATGAAATTCTAGCATCTGAACCAGAGAGAGTTAATAATGACCCTTATGGAACTTGGTTAATAAAAATAAATCCATCTAATCTTGAAATGGATTGGGATCGATTGCTTACTCCAGAAGCGTATTCTAACTTATTAGATTAATCAATTTTAATCTCTATTTTTATATAGATGAAAAACTGTGGAAAAACAAGAATCTACACTATATTTTATTGGAATGGGTTTAAGAGGATTTTACACCTGTTCGTTGGAATGTCTTGATATCCTCCAAAAAGCCGATATAATCTACATTGAGAAATATACCAACTTTATTTTAGAGGAACTCCCTCCTTTAATGCAAAAAATGAGTTTTAAATTTAAATTTGTCACTAGAGAAGAACTTGAAGAAAAAGATTCTTTATTTTTAGAAAAAAATAGAAATAAAACCATTGCTTTATTGATACCTGGTGACCCTTTTATTGCTACTACCCATATTTCATTAAGAATTACAGCTAAGAAGAAGGGTTTTAAATGTCAGGTTGTACATAATACATCAATTGTATCTGCCGCTGCATCGGCATCTGGGTTATCAGGATATAAGTTTGGAAAGACAGTAACCTTTCCTTTTTCTGAAAATTATAGTGACATCCCTTACGAAATTATCAAGGCAAATAAGCTTATAAATGCTCATACCCTTGTTCTTTTAGATATTGATCCTTTTTCTAATCGTTTTTTAGCAATTAATGAAGCAATAGATCAATTATTAGAAATTGAACGTAAGAAAAGTGAAAATGTCTTCATCAATGAGAGTAAAGTTATTGGAATAGCTCAATTAGGTCATAAATATGAATTTATACACGCTGGAACGGTACTTAAAATAAAAAAGATTCATTGGAGAGAAATTGGTCCACCTCAAGCCCTTATTGTTTGTGCTGAAAACCTCCATTTTACCGAAGAAGAATCTTTGAAAGAATTATGGGGTATAGAAAATTAGGATAATAAACAAGAAAGGGATGAATATTTGACAAAATTATTAATAAATTGTTTTTATCGAGCTGAAAACCAATGAAATCTACTGAAAATTCTACAGATAGTTTTCAAGCATTATTAAAAGAATTTTTAAAAATAGCTTTTTTATTGACTGTAGGAAAGGGAGGTTTTAGCGTTGAGGATTATTCAAAAGCCCTTATGCGAACAAATGAAGAGTCAATAAGTCTTCTAAAAGTTTTAAAGAGCATTTACATGGTAAATACTGTCAAAAATGATCCACAACACTATTTAATCACTGAAGGAGGAAGGAAAAATTTGAATCTAATATTGACCGGAGGTGTGTTTGATATTTTGCACCTAGGTCATATTAAAACGTTAGAAGAAGCAGCAAAAGAAGGAGATCTTTTATTGGTAGTTGTGGCTTCCGATGAAACTGTTGAAAGAAGTAAAGGTAGGTTACCGTTAAATAACCAAGAGAATCGTATGGAACTTTTGAAACAACTCAAAATTGTAGATTTAGTTGAAAAGGGGACCTCTGATCCCACTAAATTCATGGATATAGTTATAAAATATAAACCTGATGTGATTGCTTTAGGTTATGATCAATCTTTAACCGAAGATAAATTGCAGGAGTTTTTAGCTGATAAAGGCCTCGAAGGGATCGAAATAATTCGGTTGGGATCATTTATTCCTAATGAAAAGAGTTCAATTAAGATAAAAAATCTTGATGAGCATTCATTTGAATAATCATTATTTGACGATGATTTCTAATTCCTCACCGTCTTGAATTCGATAAGTTTTCTTAATACTTACTTCTGCAATTAATTCTACTTGATTATTATGATGTGTACGATCTGGTCGGATGATTGCTGAATCAATTTTTTTATTACCTATAATAAGATAGGTAGGCCAGACAAAAACTTTACCAAATCTTCTATTCTCCTTCTGAAATTCAGGAATAAATTTAGTTGGACTTCTAATAAGTTGCTCGAAATCACGTATACTCTTCTCTTCAAGAAGTTGCAAATTTAAGGTTCCTGGAAAAGGAGTATAACCTAACATCACAGCGAACTGTTGTTTGTACCCTTCTTGACTCATATAGTAGGCCCCTTCTCCCATACCTTTGATCACTTTTCCTCTTAAAGTTATTTTTTCCTCAGCTTCACGACCTTCAACATTTAAAATCATCCAAAGATCTTTGAATATCCTTTCTAGAAGTGCATTTCCCTCTGGGGTAATTTTAATTTGATTTCCTCTCTGTAAATATTGTCTAACAATTAAATTCGCATTTTCCATTCGATTAAGTTTACGTGACGCACTTTGTTGAGATATCCCCATGATTTTTCCAAGTTCACTTGTCGTACAAGAGATAGGACGCCTAATCCCTCCCATTTTGCCAATATGAATAAGTAAGCCAATCAAATCTGCATTATCAACATAATCTTTCAAGAATGATCACCTTAAAACAAATAACTCTTGAAGATTTGGCATAAAAATCCCTTTCTAAGGATTTATTTATATTATTAAATAGAGAATTCTTCATTAATAAAATAGGACATGAGTACATGATTTAGTTTGTGGTTGATTCTTAATTCAGTATTGAGGCCTTCCCTTTTATTTTTAATTGGAGGGATAAAGTCAGAAGAAAACGCTTATGAAGACATTCAGCCTCACATAGAATATGATCTATTTTCCTTCTACCACTTTCATTATAATAGATCTTAAATTTGACAATTTTAAATTGTATTAGATGGGCGTGTAGCTCAGCAAGGTAGAGCGACGGGCTCTTAACCCGTTGGTCAGTCGGTAATTTGTCATTACTCACCCAAATGGGGGTTCAAGTCCCTCTACGCCCGTTTAATTTCCCTTAAGGGGTGATTTAAAGAGGCATTAAGCAGTGACTAATGATCGATGGAATATTGGCGTCGGAGTCCCAATAGAAAATGCTGAATCTGCTCGAATTCGATTGTTAAAGGCCAATAGATTAGTTTCAGGAATTAAACCGTTTAGAAAGGATAATCTTGTATTTTTTCCAATTACTGATGCAATGGATATTAAAAAGGTAATCCGAAGCCCAGATGTGATTGTAGGAACCTATCAATTTAGAAATCGGTCTAGGAAAATACCTCTAGATGATCTAATAAAAACTAATCATCCAAATCTAGTTAACAATGATATATCATTAAAATATGACCAGATTGGAGAATTAATCGTACTTAAATTGGATCCTACAAAAACTGAGATTAAATTAAGAAAATTTATAGGGGAATTAATTTTAAGTTATTATCCAACAGTTCAGACTGTACTAAACAAAATTGATAGCATCGAAGGACAAAATAGACTCTATCCTATTGAAATTCTTGCTGGTAAAACTCAAACTACGACTTGGCATCGTGAATATGGCTTGCGTATCTTTTGTGATTTAGAAAATGCTTATTTCAACCCTCGATTAGCAGAAGAACATTATCGTGTAGGTAAATCCGTATTTGATGGAGACTTAATTCTTGATATGTTTACTGGAGTAGGATCTTTTGCTCTTCATTGTGCAGCAAACTCATTTTGTAACGTAATCTCGGTTGATATAAATAAACACGCAATAGAGTCACTAAAAAAAAGTATTTCTAAAAACAAATTAAAAGGAAAAATAAATCCCGTTATAAGTGACTCAACTCTTTTTTTAAACAAAAAACAATCTTTTAATAGAATAATAATTAATTTTCCCCAAAATTCATGGGAATACGTCTTACTAGCAAGTAAATTTTTAAAGAAGGGTGGGATTATCACTTTTTATCAATTTATGTCAAAAAAAGATTTACCAGAAGCTGGAATCCCATATATATTAGAAAGAACATTGAAAGGTCTTAAATCATATAAGGTAATATACCATAAAATAGGAAGAGAAATTTCTCCGTCTAAGATTCAATTGAATTTTGATATTCAAATTCTTTAATAAAAAGTAGAGTAGATACGATGATTGACTTTACTGAACAGAAAGAACGGTTGATTGAGTATTATTGTCAAATGGGTTATGTAAAGGATCAAAGTTCAATTGAGGCTTTTCGTTGTGTTCCTCGTGAGAATTTTGTTCCACCTAATCAGATTTCGTTAGCTTACATTGATCGACCACTAAGTTTAATGAATACTGGTCAGACAATTTCTGCTCCACATATGACAGTCATGATATTAGATTATTTAGAATTAAAAGCAGGATTGAAAATTCTTGAAGTAGGAGCTGGTTCAGGATATCAAGCAGCGTTAATTGCATCAGCAATATGCTCTGATCCATTAAATAAGGGGCATGTATATACCGTTGAAATTGTTCCTGAATTAATAAAATTTGCACAAAATAATTTGAAGAAATCTGGGTTAAATGAAGACGTTACAGTTATCAGTGGGGATGGAACCTTGGGTTATCCTGAACAAGCTCCTTATGATCGCATAATCCTCACCGCAGCTGGACCTCAGGTGCCTCCACCTCTAATAGAACAACTAAAAATTGGAGGAATATTGGTCATTCCCCTGGGACGTCCTGGATTATGGCAACAAATGACAAGGATTCGAAAATTAGATGAGAACAAAATAAAAGAAGAATTGCTTTCTTCTGTAGCTTTTGTTCCTCTACGAGGAAAATATGGATATTAATAATTAAAAAAAACTATCCAAGGCACGTTGATTTCTTTTACGTGAAATCTGTTTTTGTTGTTTTTCCATTGCAGATAGTCGTCGATTGATACGAGTTGCATCAAATCCTCGTTCTTTAATGAGAAAATCACTGATTTTTGAAAAGTCTGGACTTTTAAAAGAAATATCAATAACAGGATTAATTATAGGCTTTCTAAAATATTCTATTAATATTTCAGGTTCATAAGGGAATGCTTCTTTCATATCATAATTTAATTTTATGTGATCTAAAGTATTTTCAACAGTTTTATATTTTTGAAGTATTTTAAGCGCGGTTTTTGGACCAATTCCCTTTACTCCAGGGTTATAATCAGTACCTATTAATAGAGCTAGTAAAATTAATTGATCTTGTGTTTCTAAATTTAGATCTTTTAACAAATTAGGCAATTTAATTTCTTCAATCGGCAAATCAGGAGGAACGGATTGATCAGTGATCCTTCTCCTTCGTGTAACGATCAGGTTTCTTATAACGGTCTCACATCCAAAAAGAAATGTGTCATAATCTTGGGATGCCATTGCATTAATAATGCCTCTTTTGACCATATATGCACCCTGTGCTTCAGCTTCTTCTTCTGCTAAAATATAAGGAATGCCAAAACCTTCCAATAAAGTCATTGTGTCTTTAACTATTTGAGGAGTAATTTTTGTTGTCAATGGGGCATATTTTAATGCTTCTTCTTTTAATCCAAGCTCAATCGCTTCTAAATGTTTAATTTCTGCCCGTTTTTTCTTTTCTTTTCGAATTGCCACCTCTTCTTGTTTAAATTTTGGAGGTTTTCCATCGAATACAAACACAGGAGAGATTTGATAAGTTAAGAGGTCTGTAAGACGGTAGAACAGTCCTTGAAGATGGCTTGTTACATTACCTTTTGAGTCTGTTAAATGACCACCCCAGGATTCAGTATGTCTAATTGAAGAGAGAAGTGCGTATAAAAGGTTGTATGCGTCAAATCCAACCTTTTTACCAGTTAGTGCTTCTTTTGAAATTTCTACCCGACAACTTGAGATAAGGACTCCAATTTGCGTTCCCATTAGGCTACTTCCTATTATCTAAAAAATCAGTATCATTATGAAATCATTTATTGAACTGTGTGTGTTTTTTAATTCTATTAAGGAATTTAATGAAAGCTTTTCGTTAATAGAATAGATGCTAATCATATATAAAAGTGCAGGGAAGAAGAAAATATATCTTCTAAATGAAGATTCGTTGTATAATTTAGCATCCTGCTATGATTATTTGAATGATATAAGTGTTAAATTATATATAACCAATAACTTATCTATTGTTACCAAAAAATAGGGCCGGTGGTCTAGCTCGGTTATGACAATTGCCTTACACGCAATGGGTCGCCAGTTCAAATCTGGTCCGGCCCACTAGTATACAATTAAACTCAAAAATGGTTTTTTAGAAGGATAGGAGAAAATTTACTATCTAACCAAAATGCTTTAGAAAAGATCTGATAATAAAATAATAAATAGAAAACTTGAGAAAAATATTGTTATTCAAGTTGTTGTTGTTAAAGAAGACACATAAATATTGCGGGGGTTTCCCAGCCAGGTCAAAGGAGCTGGACTTAGGATCCAGTCGCATAGGCGTTCGTGAGTTCAAATCTCACCTCCCGCACCATTTTTAATTTAGAGCGTTCTTTTCCGATTAATATTATATTAAATACATCCTAAAAAGGAAAAACTAAAATGAATTATATTGAAGACATTTTTTCTGAAATTCGTGAGAAATTAGAGAAGGATAATGAGATTCGTGAGGAAATTCTAAAAATTTCTAGAAAATCAATACGTACTTCCTCAGTTATTATTCGTCATCTCCACAGGAGAGAGATTGAAAAAGCTGAATTATTGATTCAAGAGAATAAAGAACTAATTTCCAATCTTAATGAGTTATCTGAGAAATTAGATCCCTCCCCCTTTGGTATATTACTTGGTGCTTATCAGGAATACGCTGAATCGATGTTTTTATACTCTTTTCTTAACCAAAAGCCTTTTCTGACTTATAAAGATTTAAACATACCATACTTAGCTTATTTACATGGAATTACAGATTATATTGGAGAATTAAGGAGAGTAATTCTTGACGCTCTCCGAAAGCAAAAAAGCATAGCATTTGCTTTAGAAACATTAGATTTTATGGATGACCTCTATTCCTTATTAATTACACTTGATTTTCCTGATGGACTAACTTACAACTTACGCAAGAAAACAGATTTTGTGCGTAATTTAACCGAAAAAACTCGTGGAGATGTTGTATTAGCATTAAATCGTGAGAATTTGGTAGAAACAATAAATGAACTACTTGAAGATTATCGAAAAAAAAATTGAAAGACTTTTTAACTTCTATTTTTTTTTAGCATCCGATAGCTAAGTATTGGATTTCGTGCTGCTTTGACATCATCTATTAGTCCAACTGAAGTATTTTTCGGCGATTGCAAGATAATATCCCGTTTTCCAGAATAAGCGTAATCAGAAACTTTTTTTAATATCTCTTTGTAACCATCAAGCATTTCCTTTGGCTCTGTTTCAGTAGGTTCTATCATTAAAGCCTCAGGAATGATTAAAGGGAAATATATAGTGGGAGGATGATAACCATGATCGAGTAGAAATTTAGCTATATCATTTGCACAAATATCAGTTTCTTTCCCTAAAGTTCGGGCTGATAGAACAAATTCGTGCATACAAAAGGAATTTTCTCTATAGGGAACAGAAAATCCTCTTATCTTTTGAGTAATACTTTTCAGGTAATTAGCGTTAAGAACAGCCATTTCTGAAACAGATTGTAATCCCTCCTTACCTAATCTTAAAATGTAGGCATAAGCTCTAAGGATGATAGAAAAATTACCAAAATAGCTACGTACTTTACCAATTGAATAAGGATGATCATATTGGAAAAAATATTCATCCTTCTCTGGACTATAATCAACTGTAGGAACTGGTAAATAATGTTTTAAACGTTCAACTACTCCCACTGGTCCCGCTCCTGGCCCACCTCCTCCATGAGGTGTTGCAAAGGTTTTATGAAGGTTAAAATGAACAATATCAAACCCCATATCTCCTGGTCTTACCTTCCCCATGATCGCATTGAAATTGGCACCATCGTAATATGCTAATCCATCCACTTCATGTATTATATCAATAATCTCTTTTATGTTGGACTCAAATACTCCTAGAGTATTTGGGTTGGTTAACATCATACCAGCTGTCTGATCTGACACTGCCGATTGTAAAGCTTCTAAATCAACACAGCCTTTTTCGTTTGAAGGGATAACAACCGTTTTAAATCCACACATGGTGGCTGTAGCAGGATTTGTGCCGTGAGCGCTATCAGGAACTATTATTTCAAGCTTTTTAGATAGATTCTTTTTAATCTCATGATATTTACGAATAATCATAACTCCAGTATATTCTCCATGAGCTCCTGCAGCTGGTTGTAGAGTTACTTTATTCATCCCAGAAAGCTCTGCTAACCATTTTGATAGTTCATAGATAATTTGGAGACATCCTTGGATGCTATTTTGATCTTGATAAGGATGGATGTTTTGAACCTCCGGATAAGAGGTAACTAAATCACAAATTTTAGGATTATACTTCATTGTGCAACTACCCAAAGGATAAAACCCAGAATCAACCCCATAATTCATTTGAGAAAGTCTAGTATAATGTCGTACAACATCCAGTTCACTCAATTCAGGGAGTTCTAATGGTTTATTTCTAATAAGGTCTGTAGGGATTGTTTGAATGACTTGGTCAAAAATTTCATTTTCTTCCTCTGAAAGAGCAGTTTCAAGGAATCCAATACGTCCTTGTTTTGATTTCTCAAAAATAAGTTCCTTTTCCCAAGTAGTTTGGCGATACATTCAGGCACCTCTAGTAATATTTTGAAAGTTATTCAATTGTGATATAAAATGTTGAATATCAAATAATTGTGTCATTTCAGTTGCAGAAGATAAATAAGATGTTCCAAGATTTGGATAAAACTTTTTGAGTGAATATCCTAGATAAATGTCGTTTTTAAACATATGATTTTCAAAATCTGTTTGTAAATTTTCATTATTAAGTTGGAAAACAAATTCTCGAAAGTGAGGATTTGAAAAAACAGGCACACTAAGAATTTTTATCTTTTTCATTTGTTGAATCAAATAATTTGTTTTTGATATATTTATCCTCGCAAGCTGTTTTAAACCGTTCATTCCAATAGTACTAAGATAAACTGCCGATGCTAAGGCACAAAGAGCATTATTAGTACAAATATTTGATGTTGCCTTTTCTCTACGAATATGTTGCTCTCTGGTTTGCAAAGTCATAATAAATGCTCGTTTCTCTGATTTTTTTTCAGTAGTCAACCCAATAATTCGGCCTGGCATTGTTCTTGATAATTTTATATCATTTTTCACAGCAAAAAGCCCAAGTAAAGGTCCACCAAAGTTCATTGGTAATCCCAAAGATTGTCCTTCTCCAATTGCGATATCTGCTTCATATTCTCCAGGGGATTTTAAAATTCCTAGTGAGATTGGATCTATTCCTACAACAAAAAGAGCATCGTTTTGATGAACAATTTTACTGATTTCATTAATTTTTGTCTCTATCACGCCAAAGAAATTAGGATGTTCAGTATATACACCTGAAATTTTTCCTTTATACATTTTTAAAAGCTCTTCTAGAGCAGAAATATCTGTAGCCCCTGTATTTGAATTAAATGGATATTTAATAACAGAAATGTTTGCTCCAGAAGCATAGGTTTCAAGAGTCTGATATCGCTCAGGTTGAATTGCAGAAGGAACAAGAAAAACATTCTTTCCATTTGTTCTTGTACACATTAAAGCAGCTTCCCCTAATGCTGTAGCCATGTCATACATCGATGAATTTACAAAATCCAGTTGGGTTAATTCAGCAATCATCGATTGATATTCCCACAGCCCTTGTAGCATACCTTGGGAAATTTCTGGAGCGTAAGGGGTATATGCTGTATAGAATTCTGATCTACTAAGTATAGCATTTATTATGGTTGGAATTGCTTGATAATAAATTCCTGCTCCTAGGAATGATGAGACTTTTGATACTTCTACATTTTTGGAAAGTATTTTTCGTATTCTATTGATGGTTTCTTGTTCGGAATGCATGTTAGGAAGATCAAGCTCTTTTGAAAACCTAATATTTATGGGGATATCTGAAAATAATTCTTCAATAGATGAGATACCGATTTCATCAAGCATACTCTTAATTTGAGCATCAGTTTGAGGTAGATATGGGTGAATGAATCGTTGAGTAAATGTCATAGACAATTTCACCATGAATTTATACAAGAAGATACAAATCCCAGTGAAGCTAGTTATTTTTAAAACTGTTCGGATTAAATAATAGGAACTTAGAGACTGTGGAGATGGAAAAATAGAAGTTTTTTAGCAATTTGAAAAATTTATTATTCTTCTAGAGCTTCAACTTTCTGAGAGCAAAAACAACAAAGGTAAATGCTGCTAATGGAATGATAAATATTAGTAATTCTATAAATGGAGGAGGATCAATTGTTCCTGTTGGAATGGGTCGTAAACTAGTGGTTGTTGTTGTGATTTTCTTTCCTCTAAAAGAGATTTCTATATTGCTTGATGATTTAATGCTTCCAGAGATGCCATTTTCAAAGTAAAATGTTACTTCAACCTCTGGTAGGACAAGTGTTTCAATATTATCTGAAGTGACATTATAAATAATAGTAAGTTGAAAATTATAACTAACAGATAAATTACCAATATGATAGAGGATTTCATCGGTTTCATTGTTAAATTCGGTTCCAGTTTTTGAACTATTTAAAAATTCAATTTGAGATGGTACTATAATTTTAAGAGATACATTGTAAAAATCTTCAAAATAAATATTAGTGACGGAAATACTTAAGTTGAATTGTTCAGTCTGATAAACAGTAATAGGGTCAGCAACTTGATAAACTATAAGAGGAGATGCATCAATCGATATTTTTTGACCATTTGTAACTGAATTAGCTAAGTTTATCATTCCTAAAATTATGAATAAAATGAAAATCCTCTTATATAATTGTTTCATTAAGTGTGTCACCTGTATTTTACTAAGGGGGAATCAATGTAACAATACAAAGCTTTTTGTGGTTGTAAAAGTATATATGCTGAAAAACACATCGATATTCCGGAAATATGTAACTACTTTAGTAAGTTTCGAGAAGTAATAAGATGGATCAATTCATTGTTTCTCCTTTGAAAAAATTAAAAAAGATGAGTTTATGAAGTAATTTTCCAATCCAGATTGAATAGGTTTGTTTCTAATATAGTGCTGTATTTTATTTTAATATGCTACAGCGGTTCCTTGTAACGCAATCTTTGCAGCTGTTTTAAATAATTCTTCCACGTTGTTACCCTTTAGAGCGCTTGTTTCAAAATAAGGAGCGTTTAATTCTCTAGCAAGAAGTTCTCCTTCTTCTCTTGTAACTTCTCGTTTAAACACATCGTTTTTGTTACCAACAAGAATTATAGGTGTATTCTTAGCATATAATCGAAGTTCTCTAACCCAATGTTTGATATCAAAAAAGGAACCACGATTCTGAAGGTCGAAAACAATGATTGCTACACAAGCCCCATAATAGAAATCACCCCTTATACAACCAAATCGTTCTTGACCAGCTAAATCCCATAATACAAGTTTTATAGATCTGTTATTGAACAGGGTTTCATGAACTTCAATATTTAAGCCAACTGTTAGTTCATAAGTACCTGGAATTCTTTTTGTTCGAAGGTTTGAGCATAATGAAGTCTTACCAACCTTTCCATCACCGATCAAGATCAATTTACTAGCAATTACTTCTGTAGCCAGCTTCTTATCTCCAAGCAGTATATGAATGAATAAGTCTCAAATAAAAATTAAAGAAAACATGATATTAACATATTATGGGAGATAGAGTATTCCACAAGTTAACCCAACTGATAATAGAAAAATAATTTATTACTGAAATTAGATGAATAAATTGCTGAAATATATGTCATCACTTCAATTAGTCTTTTCCCACCCCCAAAATTCTTTTTGTGCAAGCCATTTTTTATTAGGATTTGGAAAATGTGAACGATTACATGGTCATAACTATATAGTGGAGGTCCGTCTTGAATACAAGAAAAATGTCCCTGCTGTAAATTTTTCAGAAATAAATCTACTGATAAGATCAAAAGTAAAAGTTCTTGATCAAAAAATTTTACTTGCTGGCTCTAATTTTGAAGTCTTAATTGAATCTGCATTAAATATTTCTAATTGGATTGTGACAACTGGTGAAAAAAGATATTCCTTTCCAAAGAAAGATGTTATAATATTAGAAGGATTTTCTGCAATCACTTCTGAAAATCTAGCTAAATATCTTCATCTAGAAATCTCTAAAGCAATCAATGAAATGTATCCTAATACTTTTAAATGGCTCAAAATTATTATCGAAGAAAATTATGGTAATAAAGTGTTATTTTCAGATAAAATCTTTCAAAAATAGTATGGGAGGCTAATCCCAACGGTTACCTGTCAATGCTAGATATGCAAGAATTATTATCCCAACAATAAGAAAAATCCCCAGAAGACTAATGACACCAATTATTATTAATGTTATTATGAGTGACCAAATATCCAAATTGAATAATCCCCTTACTTTTCTTTTTTTTATTGTTCAGAATATCTTCTTTATTCATCAATCATTTTTGTTTAATCAAAATTCCACTATTTAAACCTAACTAGAAAGACATCCCATATTATATAAACCATTAACTGTTAGATAGGGGGCTCATCATATTTCTGCAAATCAGAGGTTATATAATCCCTTAACTTATCACATTCTCCTTGTTTAATAATATCTGGAGATTTGATTTCCTCTTTGAAATTCGTTGGTTCGATCCGAACAATCCAATTAGAATAACAATCTGTATTCACCAAGGATGGATTTTTAATAACTTTTTCATTTACTTCCTTTAGAATGCCTGAAAGGGGTAATCGAAGTTGCCCCATCCATTTATCACTCTCAACAGTTCCAAAAGCTCGTCCTTGTTGATATTCGTCATCTATCCGCCGTGTTCGAATATGATGAAGATGCCCTGCTTGCTTTTGCCCGAAATCATCAAATCCAATTTCAATTAAAGTATCTATTTTCTTAAACCAAATATGGCCTGGATCATTAGAGTAATAGTATCTATCTAAAGGGAAATAATAAGTAAACTTTTTAGTAGATATTTCTAAACGGGCATCATCCAAAAAAATCACCCAAATATTTCAATCGAATTATCTTCCAAAATGTGGTTAATAAGCTGTTCGATATTATCTTTTTTGGTTCCATTTGATGCATAAATATCAATCTGAATCATACCTTGTCGATGCCATGTTAAACGATGGAGTGAGGAACGAAATACTACTACACTAGGTGTATCTGCTAAGATCGTAAAATTTTTCCCACTCATAGACTTTTTCACTTGTTCCATGTTAAAAGGACTTTTAATTGAGAAATATACATACCATCGCCTAGGGTTAGATGTACAAGGACTGATAGAAAAGCTTAGAGCACCCATTCAATAAACCCATATTCAATTTTTAATTCGAGATTGTAAATTATCTTAAGAATCATACTCTTTCAAATAACGTTAATCTAAGTTAATTTTAAGGGAAATTTTCTTAGGTTTGAAAAGAAGTAGCTTCTAAAATCAGAAACGAAAAACTATAATTTGACTCTAAAATAAAAAAATGAAGGCATATTAGTCAGTAAGGGAAAAAATGCGTCATGAAAGCTGTTTGTTTATTATCTGGTGGGATCGATAGTCCTGTTGCTGTTCAGATAGCGATAAATCTTGGTTTCCAACCATATTTGTTACATTATCACAATTACCCCTTTCATTCTCTCGGTACTCTTGAAAAAGTTATTGAAATCTCAAATAAAATTGCTTTAAATAATCTAGACGAAAATATTAGTCTAATCATAATACCACACGGTAAATCCCAAGAAATTATACTTAATCAACTTCATGACAAAGAAATAAGGCAAACTTGTCTTTTCTGTAGGATCCAAATGTTTAGAAAAGCTGAATATTATGCTAAAAAAGTTTCTGCTGATATTATAGTCACAGGTGAGATCTTGGGAGAACAGGCTAGTCAAACTCTTAGTAATCTCCCTTTAGTTAATGCTGAGATTGATATCCCTGTGGTTAGACCACTGATTGGATATAATAAAAAAGAAGTTGTGGAATTATCAAAGAAGTATGGATATTATCACGCTTCAATTCTTCCAGGAGGGTGTTGTAGTGTGAATCCTAGGTTTCCTGAAACTCAAGGTAATAAAAAAACTGTGGACACTATCTTTGAAAGAATAGTATTAAATTTAAACAATAGTATGAAGGAAGAATTATCTCAATTATTAGAATTTAGTTTACCTGGAGAAGCAAATCAAATTCTCGAATCGATTAGGGTCTAATCTCTTTTTCTGAATAAATTAGCTAATTTTTACCATCATATATTCTTCAAAGTCTACTAGGACTTTAACATACCCAATTAATGCTTCATCGAGCTGTAAGTCCCCTGTATCAACATGCAAAGTCTTTCTTTCGATCTTGTTTAATTTATTTTTTGATGCTATTATTAGAATGTTATTTATTCCAACAATTTGTAAGACATTAGGACTAATTTGTTGATTTCCTCTTCCTAAGATGAAACCCTGTCCTCCAATTGGTGTTAATAAGATTATAACTTCCCTCTCTTTATTTTTATTAAGTATTTCAAGTAACCCATATTCTGAAAGATCTTTTCCAAGGAAGGTTCCATTTATTACAGCATCAATTCCTAAAACTGTTTTATTAGTAGAGATATGAGATCCAAATGCTTTTGATACTTGTTTTATAGTTGATCCCGCCCCTAAAATATAAATAACATCTTGTTTTATTAAATTTTTCAATGTTTTAACTATTCCCTCAATATTTTCAAGCTCAGTATCTTCTATCTTTGTCATTAATTTTGTGGATTGCATAAGAGTTGGTACATAGGGAATAATTCCTAATCCATATAATTCTGTTTGAATAGAGTCCTTGCGAAATTTTTCTTCATTTAAATCTATTATTTCTGATTCCATAAAGTATACTTCATCCATAACGAATTTACGTAAAATTTCAGCTCCTTTTTCCGGACTTTGAGCAAAAACTCCTGAATGCATTTTTACTCCCGAAGGGATACCAAGAATTGGAGTTTGTGATTTTAAAGCTTGATGTAGGTCACGTGCAGTACCATCTCCTCCTACAAAAATTATGAGATCGACATTCAGAGAGACGAGTTTTTTTACACATAGTATCGTTTCTCTTGAAGTAGTTAAATCAGGGATAATTATCTCATCCAAAACGAAATATTTTATTACAAATTTGGTTTGTTGAAATGAATGGAAAATTTCTTCTCCCATTTTTCCTTTAGGAATAAAAAATTCAACATTTTTCACTTCAGGGAATTTGGAAAAATGACTAAGAAATCGACGTGTTCGATCTGCAGCTATTGGAATAGCACCTCTTTTTAGAGCTTCATTTTGGATTTCTATTGAATCAGTTCCCTTTAATCCCACTCTACCTCCAATTCCAGCAATAGGATTAACTATAAAACCAATCTTTTTCAATTCAGATGAATCCTTTGTTCTCAAATTATAGAAATATTAGATTTCATGAAATATTTTAAAAATACAGATCATTTTTATCTATAAAAATGGTATGTCTTAAAACCTTAATATTTTGAAATATGTAGGAAAATTTTACGTACTTCTATTTATCTGATCGAAGTTTGATTCAAATGAAAATCCTCATTACTGGAGCTAGTGGATTTATTGGTACCACCCTAATTCATCATTTAGTTACTGAAAAACCTGATTACAACATTTTTGGGGCAGTTAGAAAGACTTCTAACATCACTAAACTGGAGGAATTGGGAGTTAAACTAGAAAATTTTGATTTAAATGATTATACTACCTTTAAACGTGCTGTTCAGGGCAAGGATGTTGTAGTTCATCTAGCAGCAAATTTTAACTTTTTAGCATCAGAGGAATCTTTATTCAAGGAGAATGTTGAGGCAACAAAGAAACTTGCTGAGACGTGTCTCTCGTTAAATACTAACCACTTTATATATTGTTCAAGTACAGAAGCCCTAGGAGTTGTCATTGATGGAACAGAGGAATCTGAATACCATCCTGATGAGGTATATGGCAAAAGCAAAATGGAAGCAGAAAAAATCCTTCTTCAAATGTATCATGAAAAGAATTTTCCAGTTACGATAGTAAGGCCCAGTGGAGTTTTTGGTCCAGGAGAAAATTATGTATTTAAAGAAATAATTGATTCAATAGATCGGACCATTCTCAATAAATTTATTCCCACAAAAGCTATGAATAATGTTCAATTTACTTATGTCGATGATGTGGTTAGAGGACTTATCCGGATAATTCAAAATCCAAAGATAACTAAGGGACAAATATATCATTTGGTTTCTGATAATCCCCAAAGCTATCGACAAATTTTTTGTACAATAGCAGACAAAATTGGTCGTAGGCGTCCAATTTTTATACCGTATTTTCCATTAATATTTATAAAGCCTTTCTGGCCACTAATAGTGAAATTTTACCGAAAGAAAGGATTTGGATATCCATATGTTCCTAATGGTCTCTATAAATTGCAAACAAATCGAAATTATTTAAATTTAAAAGCAAAAA
>NZ_CDLCQJ010000127.1:0-2297 GCF_975850365.1 Candidatus Hodarchaeum mangrovi
ATCCTCTTCTCCCTGATACTGATGCAGATGGAATCTATGATGGGATTGAAATCCATTATTATTTAACTGATCCATTTGATTCAGATGAAAATGATGACGGTCAGCTAGATGGTTGGGATTATGATTACGACGAAGATAATTTAACAGATTTTGAAGAAAACATTGTGTACCATACATTCTTTTATGAGAATGATTCCGACGAAGATGGTTTAGTTGATGGAGTTGAAAGAGATTACTTTGAATCATGGGGTGAAGATGCTGCTGGAGATCCCGATAAAGATGGACTCACTAGCCTGTTAGATTTCGACGCAGATGGTGATCAAGTCAATGATTCAATAGAATATATATTTGGTACAAATCCAGCAGATATTGATTCAGACAAAGATACTTTGAGTGATTACGATGAGATATATCTCCATTTCACAAATCCGCTCAGTGAAGATAGCGATTCGGATGGTTTAAACGATGGAATAGAGATATCATCAGGTTTAGACCCCCTAGATCCCGATTATGATAATGATGGATGGAAAGATGGTTCTGATCCTGATCCTTTTGATGCTCTTAATCCCAATCTATTTATTGGATTAATTGGGGTTCCCAGTATCTTTTTACTAGCTTTAGCGATCTACTTCCGTACCAAAATTTGGGAAAATGCACAACAATTTTTAGAAAAAGTCCAAAAGCGCTTAAAGAAAAAATCTGAGTGATTAATCAAGTAATAAATCAATAAAATATCATTTAGGAAAAGATTTATGAATCTCAAACCAAAGATTTTTTGTTAATATTTAGCTATGAATACATAAATCAAGTTAATTAAAGTTATATTCTCTTTATTCTAAAAAGGTAGAAAACAGACACTCGGAGTGTTCTCTTAATGAAAATAAGCTCATATCTACTTGTTCTTTTAATTTTTTTTCCGTTTATTACAACAATTCAGTCTTTTGAATTATTACATGCTTCTAACACCCTTTCTATTAATAAATCTTTTTTTCAAGCTAGAAATGTTGTTTTTACCCTAAATGAAAATATCATTCTAGTATCGCCAGTAAATAACTCAGTATTACCCTCAGGAACAATTATTAGATTTAATATCAGTGATTTCAATCTTGTTGAATTATATTATCATTGGGATAATGAGCTTAATAATACCTGGCTTCCTCCTTATGAAACAACGCTCCCAATGGGAGATGGGCTTCACATCTTACATGCTTATGCATTAGATACTCTAGACTCTTGGGAATATCAGGAATATCATTTCATTACTGACGATACATTTCCTATGATAATATTAACATCAACTACGAATAATAGTAATCTAGCACCTGATTCTGTTATTAATTTCGATGTTATTGATGATCACCTTGATAAAATATTATATCATTGGAATAAAGGAAATAATCAGACTTTAAACATTCCTTATCAGATAACACTCCCACCAGAGGAAGGAACACATGAATTAACGGTCTACGCCAGCGATATAGTAGGACATTGGGTAAAAGAGCGATTTTTTTTTACAGCTCGACCTGATTTATCTCCTGATTCAGATAATGATGGTTTATCAGACTATTTTGAGATATTATTAGGAACTGATCCATCCTTATCCACAAATCGCATTAATGATGCTCCAATCGATATTACTGACTTAGATAAAGATGCCCCGAATTCACTTCAAACAGCTTTAATTAAACATAAGCACATTCCAGCAACTACTTGGGTTATAGGGACAGTTGATGAAATAGCTTTGGAGGACCAATCCGATTTTTATATTTTCACCACAAAATATCGAACCACAGGGAAAATATTTCTTCAAACAAATCTACCTACAGTCACACTAGCAATCTTTGATTTAGAAAATCGTGTGAATCTTTCCCGCCAAGTACAAAATACTGACCTCTCTATATCTCAAACAATTCGTTTTCATTTATCAACAATTTCAGATTATACACCTAATGCTCTTCCTTATGTTGTAGAAATCCCTATTCCCTTAGCTATAGAACTATTAGTAGTTCAAATAGATGGTGGAATGGCAGGAAAGGTTTTGTACAGTATTTGGATGGTAGAAGACCCCCCTACCCCCTATTTACCTGCAGTAATTATTCTATTTAATATATTATTGTTTCTAGGATTGCCATTTATTTTTTTCATGATTTTACGGTGGGAGAATCGACGTGTAATAAAAAAGCAAAAGAAAATAAAATCAGAGGAAATGTCTTTTCTTCCTTTAAAAACAGAGGAAGTGATAATAAATGTTCATTTTTATGAGTGGATCTTTTCTAGTCTAATTCTGCTAATCATGG
>NZ_CDLCQJ010000128.1:0-9099 GCF_975850365.1 Candidatus Hodarchaeum mangrovi
AACCTACTACTAAGATTCCTATCCAAGCTATGAGCTTTATTACATTATCGCCTAAAGTAACAGGAAGATAAGGAGATAGGATAGGAATATTCTTAATGGCAATTAAAATGATTGAGCAACCCAATAATATTATAGCTCCGAGAATAAATAGTACTGATATGGCATAAAGAGGATTATTCCTGTTTAATGTTCCAGGTAAAATAAAAAATGCTGCAGCTAACAATAAAATATACATTATTGACTCTTTTTCTTCCATAAGACAAACCTTCCAAGAATTTAAACCAAATTATTTTAAATTCTATTTTTCTATCAGTTATTTCTATTTAGAATGGGAAATGATTCTTATTTACTCTATAAAAAAACCTTTTTAGCTATCTACGAATATAAATAGATAAGTTCATCTCTGGTGGTTTTTTTGAAATTATCGATTAAGGGAGCACGAGAAAATAATTTAAAAGGAATTGATCTTACCATTGATGAAGAATCATTATTATGTATCACTGGAATATCAGGAAGTGGAAAAAGCTCTTTAGTATTTTCAACAATTAATAATGAAGCCAAAAGACGAATGGCTGAAATATATGGTAAATCATTTCAACAGAGTACTCCAACAAAAGTAGATGAAATCATTGGTCTCAGGCCTGTTCTTGCTGTTGAACAAAATACCATTAATAGAAATCCATTATCATCCTTAGCTTCCGCATCAGGAATATACCCTTTTTTAAAAATTTTTTTTGTTAATTTTGGTGAAAGAGAATGCCCAACCTGTGGAAATGAAATTAGAATTCTCTCAAAAGATGAGATAATTAAACAGATAGAAACATTAAAAATTTCAGGAGATATTGCGATTGAAGTCCCCCTCATCAATAATTCCTTTGGTAGTCATAAAACTATATTATCCTATCTAGCAGAAGAATTTTCTTCAAAACAAATCCTCGTTGATAATGAAGCATATGATAAAAATCAATTGTTGAATCCTGATAACCCACATTATATTTCAGTCCTTTTTGATACAATTTCCAAAGAGGTTAAGCAGCAAGAAATTCGTTTATGTGTGGAGTCAGCATTAGGAATGGGGGGATCGACCTTAATTCTAAGATACCATGATAAAAGTGAAAAGTTAAGTGTTTCAAATATCTGCAGTGGATGTAACAAAATATTAACTGAAATTAAACCAAAACACTTTTACCTTTCTTGTTCTCAATGCCAAGGGAGTGGATGTGTCAGCTGTAGAAATTCTGGTCTTTTACCTGAAGTTGCTTCGATCACTTGGAATAATAGAAATATTCGAGAAATAATAGGTTTATCTGTTCAAGAGATGAATGAACTCATACAAGGCTCATTTATCCCAATTAATGCAGAGCGGTTGATTTCTGAGATTAAAAAACGATTATTGTCATTAATTAGTATGGGATTAGGGTACCTAAGTCTTGATAGAGCTTCTCCTAGTTTAAGTAGAGGGGAAGGCCAACGGGTTCAACTAGCTGTTGCGTTATCTAATAAACTGGAAGATTTATTATATTTAATGGATGAACCTACTATTGGATTAAGTAATTTTGATTTAATGAAGATTAAACCTATTTTCCGCCACTTAAAAGGAATGAAAGTAATGGTAGAACATGATAAGATGATGATAGCTTCTGCTGACCGTGTAATTGATTTAGGGCCTAAAGCAGGGGTTCACGGAGGAGAAATTATCTTTGATGGTGTTCCTTCAGAACTTTGGAGTGCAAAAACTATCACCGGATTAACTTTAAGCAAAGAAACCCAAAATAAAATGCAGTTAAAAGAAAAATTATACCATAATTATCTTACAATTGAAGGAATAACATTTAGATCATTTCATGATGTAAATATCAAGATACCATTACAAAGGTTTGTTGTTATAACCGGTCCGAGTGGATCAGGAAAAAGTAGTCTGGTAGAAGATATAATATATAAATCACTCTCCACACGAAAACCGCATGGATGTCGATCAATAACTCCTCAAATGAATTGTATTCTTGTTGATCAATCTCCTATAGGAAAAAACCCACGATCTAATCCTGCAACTTATACAAAGCTCTCCGATAAAATTAGAGATATATTTGCCCAAAAAACTTCCTTAACTGCCTCTCATTATTCTTTCAATAGACCAGAAGGAGCATGTCCTGAGTGTTCTGGACTTGGATCAATTGAGTATAAAATGCGTTATTTACCATCTTTTTGGATAAAATGTGATTCCTGTGGTGGACATCGTTTTTCTGATGAAGTTCTCCAAGAAAAAATTACTTTAGGTGAGAAAGCTTATAATATTGCTGATTTGTATTCGATGTCTATTGAAGAGGTTTTTACAGTTATTCAACAGACAAATTTATCTAAAAAATTAAAAATCGATACCATTCATGTTCTTCAGTCGTTGATTGACGTTGGGTTAGGTTATCTTACCTTAGGACAAGAATCACCAAGTTTATCGGGTGGAGAGGCCCAGAGAGTTAAACTAGCTAAGTATTTAAGCTTAAAAAAATTAGAAGAGAAAATCCTCCTTTTAGATGAACCTTCAACAGGCCTTTCAACGTATGATATCAACCATTTACTGACTATTATCAATACCCTAGTTCAAAAAGGTGCATCAGTGATCGTTGTTGAGCATAATAGTAATTTCATAAAGGCATCAGATTGGATAATTGATTTAGGACCTGGAGCAGGAGCTGAAGGAGGAAAAATAGTTTTTTCTGGAAAATATGAGGATTTTATGAAAAATAAAAATTCTGCAACGGTAATAGGATTAATTGAAGAACAATTGGTTGAACCAAAAGGAAAAATAGAACCCGCAAATGAATCTATCAAAGAATTACAAATTCATAATGCTTATGCGAACAATCTGAAAAATATCACTGTAAAATTGCCTAAAAATAAAATAAATATTATCACAGGGATTAGTGGTTCTGGAAAATCAAGTTTAATAAATGATATTCTTAATGCTGAAGCTCAGCGACGATATCTAGAAACATTATCTATGTATGAAAGACAAAGTATCAGAGAGGGACCATACGCACTTGTTGACGAGATTCAAGGCTTAGGAGTAGTAATTCATGTAGATCCTAGTAAAATAGGAAGGAGTTATAATTATAGATCAACTGTTGGAACTATGACTGAGATAGCACACCACCTCGCAGTTCTTTTTTCATTTTTAGGGGAAAATCAGTGCGAAAGGTGCCAAGAAGTAATGACTCGGAAAAAAGGTGTATGGGAATGTAAAAAGTGCAATATAATTCTTGAAATTCCCTCCCCACGTTACTTTTCACCAACTAATTATGCTTCTTCGTGTACAAGATGTCAAGGTATAGGTACAATTCAAGTTCCTGATCCCCAAAAGTTGATTATCAACCCAGAAAAACCATTATGTTCTGGGGCTATGTATTCTCCAGGTTTTTTTCCTAAAGGCTTTCTTTGTAAACCATATAATAGTGGTTATTACATTATACAAGCGGTTGGAAAAAAATTCGGGTTTAATCCTCATGAAACTCCATGGAATGAGATGAGTGAAGAAGCAAAACAAGCTTTTCTATTTGGCATCGCTGACCCTCTTACTGTAACCTTTGAAAATAGAAAAGGGGTTCAATATACTCGAAATCTTCTCTATAAAGGATTTTATTCTTTTATTGGAGATTGGGATATTGGAGGAACATATTCTGTATTTGAACCATGTCCACAATGTCAGGGAGAACGATTCCGACTGGAATACTTGAAAATTAAGGTACAAGAAAAAAGTATCAATGAATTATTAGAAAAACCCTTTTCAATTCTTTATCATATCCTTAAGGAACTAGAAAAACAAGAATTAGAGTATCCTGCAAAATATAGTCTTGAAATAATAATGAAAAGAATTAAATTTCTTATTACAGTGGGATTAGGGTACATTAATTGTTCACGAGTTGTCATGACACTTTCAGCTGGAGAAGCTCAAAGAATTAAGTTAGCAAGTATTCTGGGAGGAAGTTTATCAGGAGTTACAGTTATAATAGATGAACCATCAAGAGGCCTTCATCCTATAGAGATTGCTGCGTTAAACAATGCTTTAAGCGAAATTCGTGATCAAGAAAATACTGTGATAATTGTTGAACATGATCTAGATATTATAAGACATGGTGATTATATTCTCGAACTAGGCCCTGGTAGTGGGAGAGATGGAGGAAATATCATTTATCAAGGACTATTTTCAGGATATAAGAATTCTATCATTAGTAAATGGGTCTCTGCTGAGGCATCACTAGCCAAATATCATGTTCGGAGAAAACCTAAGAAGTGGCTAGAAATCCATGGAGCTCGTGAAAATAATCTTAAAACGGAATTGATCCGAATCCCCATGGGGGCCATAGTGGTTGGAATATGTGGATTAAGTGGATCAGGAAAAAGCACTTTGATTATAGATACACTTGGAAGAGCTTTAGCACCAAAAAAGATTACTACATCAGTTGCTTATGAACCAATTAGCCCAGGAAAACACGATAAAATTATCAATTCTCCAACAAAAACAATTATAATTGACCAGAGTAGAAAAGAGGTTTCATCCCCATTAAATTTTTTCGGATTATTAAAACCATTAATTAAAGAGTTTGCTAGATCACTCCAAGCAAAGTCATTAGGATTGTCTGAACAGCAATTATCAAAAAGATGTGATGTATGTAAAGGAGATGGTATTATTCGGATTGGTATGGGGTTTCTACCTGATGTCTTTTATGAATGTGATGTTTGTCAAGGTACAGGATTATCAGAAATACTTGAGATTAATTGTCATGGAGTTACAATAAAAGAATGTTTTGACATGTCTCTAGATCAGATTATAACAATTTTCCCACAATTAAAGAAATATCTTTCAGCTGCAATAGAATTAGGCCTTGGTTATCTTCATGTCAACCAACCTCGTCATTCATTATCTGGAGGTGAGTGTCAACGATTAAAAATTGCCAAAGAATTAGTAAAAAAATCCTCTGTTCTAGATATGCTGCTAATTTTAGATGAACCATCAATTGGACAATCTATGGAAGAAATAACCCTTTTAATGGAGTTGTTCTCTAGATTAATTAGAAGAGGTCATACTATCCTCGTTGTAGAACATCATCCTCACATACTAGCTGCGTGTGACTGGTTAATCGAGTTAGGACCCGAAGGAGGGCCAAATGGAGGATATATTATTGCAGAAGGAACACCAGAGGAGGTTAGTGAATCAAATACACCCACAGCTCCATATTTGAGAAAAGTATTGGAGAAAAAACAATGAAAATCACTCATTTATTATTAGCAGATCCATCTGTTAACCTACGAATAAGAGTCTTGACTGAATTATTAAATAGAGATCAGAACGATAATGAGGTCAAGGAATTAATACCTTATAGATTGGTAGATCCTTTAGTTAATGATTTACTATCTTCACAACTACCCAATGGATCATGGCCAAATCTTTTTCGTCTAAATATTGTATATACTGAACCATTGTATATCACCACTGCCATATTAATAAAATTAGGTTATATAGGAGTCCCCAAGGACCATCCCATAATTAAAAAAGCCATTGAATTTGTATTTTCCAATCAATTAGATGATGGATCATGGCCTCTTCCCCAAGAAAAGCTGGAAAGAAAAGACAGATATACAATGATACCTCTTCAAACCGCATTTCCTTTACGAGGAGTGGTGATGAATGATTATACCCATGATAAAAGAGCTAAAAAAGCGTTTGAATGGTTATTATCCAAACAATTATCCGATGGGGCTTTTCCAGCAGGTGAAGCAGGAGGAAATCCAGCATTCATTGCTGGTTACCGAAAATTGCCACATTCAAAACATGGCTGTCGTACAAATACAACTATGGCCCTTCTCTGTTTTGGAGTTCATAAAAAATACCGTGAAGAACCATTAATTATGAAGGCATTAGATCTTTTACTTGGAAGAGAAACAAGAGAAAGGAATTTGGTAGGATATGAGGTTGCTAGATATATCGGATTAGAACCAATAGCAGGGCATTTTACTTATTTTCAAAAATTTGATGTTGCACTCATATTGCATTTATGTTCATTATTTAAAACCAATTTGCAAGATAGCCGAGTACAAGATTTGGTTACATTTATTGAATCAACACGGAATCCATATGGATTATGGGAATATTCAAATCCTTTAGCTTCCCGATGGGTTACATTTGATATTCTAAATTCATTAAAAAATATTCATGAGGAAACCGAATGGATAAGTTATGAACCTCAAACTCCCTATCGGTCTTATCCACGACGAATCAAACGATTTTAATGAATTAATTAAGTAGAAATCAATTGATATTAACCTGCTTTCCAAATAACTAGATTTTTAATACGAACCACCATTTCAAAGAAACTTGGTGATGAAATGAGCTCCATCCCACTTTACATCATCGAAGAACATCATGAAGCATTCTTAATATGGTATAAGGCTATCCAAAAAAAACACCTTCCTGCCAAAAATAATACACTTTTACACGTTGATCATCATTCAGATATGCTGAAACCTATATTGAGGACATCTATTCATGAATTAACACTGGATGCACAGGAATTAAGACGATTTACGTATGAAGAATTAAAGATTGGTGATTTTATTTATCCTGCTATATATCAAGGGTTATTTAACACAATAATCTGGCTTCTACAACCAGATGAAATTGCAGTTCCTGCCCCTGCGAAAAAATATGTCTTAAGTACCTATTTAAATGAAGGGAAAATCTTCCTAATTAATCAAGTAAAGGCTTTTACCCCAAGGAGTGTTTCATTTATTCGTTATGACATAACAATTGAAGATACAATTAATCCCCCTCCCCAACCTATAGTTTTAGATATTGATCTCGATTATTTCTCTACTATGGGGTATCAGAATAATTTAATTCGATTAGAGATTACTCAACAACAATATGAGGAGTTTAATAATAATAAATACCATCCATTGAGATTTGAGTATCATTGCTTTACAGAACAAATAGAAGATCGATATTTCATGGTTTTTAATCAGAGTGAGGATATTGTTATTCGAAACAGTGGCCAGGTTTCCAATGATGAGATCCTAGAAAGAATTGATAAAATTTGTAAATGGTTAACAAAAAACCAGATTAGTCCTGCTATTGCTGTGATTTGTCGGGATAGTTATTCAGGATACATTCCAGCTGATCAAAGAGAGTTTATTGAACAAAATCTTTTAACTGCTTTAGAATCTCTTTATGATTTTCAAGTATTCTCTCTGGATTAGAGATAAAATAGCCAAAAAAAAGGAGAATTGATTAATTTGTTTTTAAAAACAGCCTCTCCCCACATGTCGGACATAATTTTGTATCTAAATCAAGAAAAAAATCGATTTTATATCCAGTTCTTTTAATTAAAACCTTTTTACAGTGAGTACAATAGGTATTTTCAAAAGGATGACCAAAAACATTGCCTAAATAAACATAAGATAATCCTTTTTTAATAGCAATGTTGTAAGCCCTTTCTAATGAAGAAACTGGAGTAGGAGAATGATCAAGAAAGTGATAATGAGGAATAAATTGAGTGAAATGCACTGGTATCATAGGATTAATTCCTAATATTTTCTCTGCAACTTCTTTATAGAATGTCACATCATCATTTACTGAAGGAATAATAAGACAGATGATTTCTATATGGATTCCCCTTCTAAATGCCTTTTCAATCGTTTTCCAGACCAAGTCCCCATTTGCCTGACAATATTTTTTTACAGAAGATATATTTCCCTTTACAGTGACGCTCATACCAGTTAATCCTGCATCAATGAGCTGGGTTAATGCTTCGGTAGTCATATAACCATTTGTCACAAACATTTTATAATAGGATTCATTTAATAAGTTAAAGATATCTATCGCATATTCTAGGGATAAAGTTGGCTCATTAAAGGATATAGAAACCCCATTTATTCGATTATCTATTTTTATTCTATTTACAATTTCCTCAGGGGGTAAAAAGATAGGTTTTAGTACTTCTGAGGGACAAGTTTTTGTTATTTCCCAATTTTGACACCAAGGACATGTAAAATTACAGGAAAAAGATCCTACAGTAGCTGCAAAGGAACCTGGATAATAATGGAATAATGGTTTTTTTTCAATAGGATTGACTGAAAAAGAAGAAACCATTCCATAATTAATCGTATAGAGAACTCCCCGTTCATTTTTTCTTGTTTTACAAAAACCCATTTTTCCATCTGCGATAATACATTGGCGTTCACATGTCTTACATTGAACTCTTAACTGACTTAATTGCTGATATAATCGTGCTTCTTTCTTGAATAGATTGTGCTTATCATTTAATCGCATAGTAATAATCCTAAATCCTTACTTATTCTTTTCTCCTTTTCAGAATTATAAAAGGTATTAAACTAAAAATTACACTAAATATAGGAGAAGAAACGGGTTGTGTTGTACTATCACTAGAAGAAGGAAATATTATTATTGAACCATCAACTTCAATTGACAGATCATCGATCCAATAAGTTCGTTCTGTTTCCCATGTTACAGATATTCCAAATGCAAAATAAATAATTGCATCAGACGAACTGGGGAGAATAAAGTTATTTTTGGTTAAACGATATTCTTTCCAACCAGCAACTTGTTCTGTATATCCGATTATTGTAAAATCTACTTCTTGTTTAGTTTCATTGGAGGTAGGTTCTATAGCTGCAATTGATGCAATAATTGGCCAATTATTAACAAAACTTTCCATATGAGACCAAACATGACCTTTAATAGTAAGGACGTGATCTGATGCTGAAATACCGATTTCAGAAGCCCTAATTTTAGCTAACAACCATATTGACCCATCATCCCCTCTTCCATCTATATGCACTTTTAAAGAATGGTTTCCATGATTAACAGGATTGTTTGAATCGTTTTCAACGATTTCAAACAAAGGATCGTCTGCAAGGGCTGGAAACCAGAATTTTGGTACAAACAAAGAAAACTCATTTTCCAGATATGAACCAGCAGAGAAAGTTTCAAAGGATTCAATACTATATGAGACTGCTCTTGCTTGAGAGAGTGAAATTATTACAATAAATAGAAAAAAAGAGAGTATTCCTCTTCGACTCAAAAAT
>NZ_CDLCQJ010000129.1:0-10166 GCF_975850365.1 Candidatus Hodarchaeum mangrovi
GGGCCATGTGCTGGATATGCTGACCAAGATTGTGAAAAAATATAACATGAAGGCAATTATTGTTCAGCCTCCGGAGAATTGTGGAAAGGCCTCGGAAAAGCTTCAAAAAATAGGATTTCTTCCCAATATCTTGAGATAATGGCTTTTAAGCCATGAGATTTTTCAGATAGACTTTGAACCGAAGAAAAAAGTTCTTTCGAGAGCAAAATAGGATGTCCTTTCTTCCCCATATATGTTGGAATTATAATTTTAGTTTGTTGATTATTTAGGTAAAAAATTTTGATTATTTTGTTCCAGATATTAGGGGTTATAAAAGGGATATCAGCAGGAGTGATTAGAACGGCATCTACATCGCTATAATTATTTATTATGAATTTAAATCCTGTTTTAATCGAGGATGTCATTCCTCCTTTTTTATATTCATTATTTATTATAAAGTTAATTTTTGGGGATTTAAAGTTTTTTATCTCATTGATTATCAGTTCAGGCGAATACCCTAAAACAAATACAATATTATCTAAATTAGATCTATTGGAATGGTCTATCAGGTAATCAATCACTCTTTTTGGAGGTTTAATTTCAGCAAAAAGTTTATTCTGTTTGAATCGTAATGATTCTCCAGCAGCAAGAATTAAACCAATTATCATATCAAAAGAACCATCTAAATAATTAATTTATATGAGTTAATTATATTATGTTTCTTCAAAACAAATAGGATTTAAAATCTCTGATAAATCCTTCAAATACTTTATAGCTTTAGACTTTCGTCTCGTATATATTTTGTTTTTATTTAGACAATATTTATAACTTGTATTACGATTCAAAAGCTCTTTTTCAATTAATAATCAAAAGTGGATGGATCTTATGGCTGTTTTTCCGAATTCAGATGAGATAAAATTAGAAATTATCAATTCAATTGCCTTTGACCTTAAAATCACTATTAATCAAGTAGAAAATACCTTAGTTTTACTCGAAGAGGGAAATACTGTACCCTTTATTGCTCGTTACCGCAAAGAGATGACAAATTCTCTTGATGAAGTTCAAATAAGATCAATAGATCAGATTTATAAAGAAAAAAATTTGCTAGAGCATGAAAAACAACGAATTATTGAGAATATAAGGTCTCAAGGAAAATTAACGGAGGGATTAGAAAAAAGTATAGATTCAGCAGAGTCAATGGGTGAATTGAATGAGATCTATAAACCATATAAACAGAAAAAAAAGACTAGAGGCCAAATAGCACGTGAGTTAGGATTGGAGCCACTGGCTGACAAAATTCAATATCAAAAAGGTTTAGAAGGATATACCTTAGAGAGTATAGCAAAAGATTTTGTGAATGTAGAAAATAAATTAGAAAGTATAGAAACATGTCTTTCAGGTGCTCGTGATATTATAGCTGAAGATCTCTCTTTATCAATTGAAATTCGAGATTTAATTAAAGAGAAATTTTATCCTGTAGCTTCTTTTAAAACGCAACAATCCATCCTTTATCAATTAGAAGTGGAAGAGAATCCCAATTCTCCAAAAGTGATTGAAGGGAAAAAATACGAGCAATATTTTGATTATGAAGAGAATGCTTTGCTAACTCCACCTCATAGATTACTAGCAATGATTAGGGGGGATCGTGAAGGTATTTTATCCTTTAAAATAAATTTTCCTGATTCAATGATAATATCTAATATTATTGAAATGACCATTCCTCCGCAGGAGATATTAGAAGGCGCAAATAAGCAGCTTACTCTAGCAATTGAAGATTCTTGGAAACGGTTACTAGGTCCTTCAATGGCTAGAGAGTTAAAAAGAACACAGTTAGAAAAAGCAGAACTTCATTCAGTTAAAGTTTTTGCAGAAAATTTGAAGCATCTCTTATTAACTCCTCCTGTAAAAGATAGAAAAATCCTAGGAATAGATCCAGCATATCGTACTGGATGTAAACTTGCAATTATAGATGAAATAGGATCGTTAATTGAAACTGGAACGATTTATCCCCATCAACCCCAACAAGAATGGAATAAATCAAAAGAAATACTCAGAGAGTTGGTTACAAGACACAATCTTTCGATAATAGCGATTGGTAATGGAACTGCGTCTAGGGAAACAGAAAATTTGATTTCTGAGTTAGCAAAAGAGATTGATCTAAAATATATAATTGTTAATGAAGCAGGGGCATCTGTATACAGTGCGAGCGATGTTGCCAGAGAAGAGTTTCCTAATCTTGATGTAAGCATTAGAGGGGCTGTTTCGATTGCTCGTAGATTACAGGATCCTCTCGCAGAATTAGTAAAAATTGATCCAAAATCAATAGGAGTGGGTCAATACCAACATGATTTATCTGGATTATCTTTAGCTCTCAATGATGTTGTAATTGATACTGTGAATCTTGTAGGAGTCGATGTAAATACTGCCTCTGAATCCTTATTAAGATTTGTCAGTGGAATAACTCGTTCCATAGCCAAGAATATTGTAAATTTTCGAGATGCAAATGGAGCTTTTATATATCGTGAGGAACTTAAAAAAGTCAATGGTATAGGTCCTAGGACATTCGAGCAGGCAGCAGGGTTTCTTCGAATTCTTGGATCTCCAGAACCCTTTGATAATTCTCCTATCCACCCTGAATCTTATCAACTAGCTGAAGAATTATTGAAGGTAGCTAAAGCTACCAAAGAAGATTTAGTTACTAAAGTTACTCGTGAAAAATTACAGAAGAAGCTCAAATTGTTAAATCCTGAATGGATAGCCAAACAATTAATGAAAGAGGAAAAATTAGAAACAATTAAAGATATAATCCAAATTTTACAAAATCCTTTTCTTGACCCTCGTGAAGAGTTTGAAAAACCTCTATTAAAGTCCGAGGTTTTAGCAATTGACGATCTTGTAAAAGGTATGTCAATTGAAGGAACAATTACTAATGTTGTAGATTTTGGTGTTTTTGTAGACATTGGGGTCAAAATTAATGGTTTGATTCATATTAGTGAAATGTCTAACTCAAAATTTATACGACATCCTCGTGATGCTGATTTACATGTTGGAAATATAGTGAAAGCTCGTGTGCTTGATATTGACATTCCTAGAAAAAGAATATCTTTATCATTAAAAAATCCAGAGCTAAAACCCGAAGAAGGAGAAAAGTTAGATAAACAAATAAAGTCTAGTTATATTAAAAAGAAGAAAATGACTATAGAAGAAAAAAAGTTTGCAACACTAATGAAGAATGGAAAAATTCAACTTTAGATATCTCTGAATTATAATTAAAAATTACTTATTCTTTAATCAGATACAGATTCTCTATTGTTTATGGTGATTCTATGCTTGAATTAATATATATTGCATGTTTTTTCATTGTAGGATTATGTTGGATCTTGATAAAAGGTGTTCGAGAAAATCAACTCGTTTTTTTTCAGAATGAAATTATGAATTTCCCTAAGAATCTAGTTACACTTATTAAAGGAATTCCAGCTGGAATAGCAGTTCTTTTCGTGCTTTTAATTCGGCCAGATGATTCATTGTTTTATTTTATTATTGCTGGGGCATTATTTTTTTGTATGTTAGGAGATATTGGGATGGAAAAAGGATTAATTCCTGGATTACCATTATTTCTTGTTGCCCAAGTATTATTTGCTTTTGGATTTATATTAAAAGCGCTTGATTATGAGATTACAGCAAATTCTATTATCTTAACATCTTTAGCCACTGTTGGAATAGTAATATATATTATATTACTTTTAAGATATTTAGAATCATCCGATAAGGGTTTGGGAGCCTTTAAATTACCAGTTATAATATATACCTGTTGTATTAGTATTATGCTTATTTCTACGATTTTTCTATGGATTACTTCGACCATTTTAAATATTCTTTTTCTTATTCTTGGAGCATTACTGTTTGTTACATCAGATTCACTAATTGCCATCCGTGAGTTTCATCATCGTTTTTCGAATGATTTCATCATTGTTATGGGAACTTACTATCCTGCAATCCTATTACTGTCTTTAGCAGCCATCTTTGTGTAATTTTTGAATTAGAAGATGTTTATTTGTTGTCATTTATAGATTAAAGATTCATCGATTTTGAAAGTGACAATAGACTAAAAAAAGAGTTAATAAAAATTCCTTTATACTTGCTAACTAAATAATAAAATAGATTATTTTCGTGAATTCTTATAAAATCAAAAAAAGAAATAATTTACATTAAAATAATTTCAATAGATGGCTAGGAAGAATAGTAATGACAGACATTGAGATTAAAAAAGATGTGCCAAGAATAATTGGGCATTCAATGGATCTTAACCTTCTTATAACAGAATTAAAAACCAATCAAACCAATGGATTAACATCTCAAGAAGCAGAGAGTAGACTTAAAACTTATGGTCTTAATCAAATTCCTAAACCTGAACAATCATTTTGGAAGGTCTATTTAGCCCCATTATTAAATACATTGATTGTAGTTTATTTAATAATGACAGGTCTTATAACCTTTCTAGCTTTAATCTATTTAATTCTTAATCCTGGAG
Organism: Candidatus Hodarchaeum mangrovi; assembly: GCF_975850365.1. Taxonomy (NCBI): domain Archaea; kingdom Promethearchaeati; phylum Candidatus Hodarchaeota; class Candidatus Hodarchaeia; order Candidatus Hodarchaeales; family Candidatus Hodarchaeaceae; genus Candidatus Hodarchaeum; species Candidatus Hodarchaeum mangrovi. Next base: position 4,511 of record NZ_CDLCQJ010000129.1, read on the forward strand.
ATTTCCAAATTTGGTTAACCGCTGCACAATGGTTAATAATTGTAGGTGTTAATTTTGCCATTGCTATTGTTCAACAGGCTAGAGCTCAAAAGAAAATTGAAGCATTACAAAAGTTATCTGCACCTTCTGCTCGTGTGATTAGAGATAGCAAAGAAGTTGAGATTCAAACTGAGGATGTAGTTCCAGGAGATATAATAAAAATTTCTCAAGGAGACAAAATTCCAGCTGATTCACGTATTATTAAATCCAATTCTTTACGAATCAATGAAGCTTCATTAACAGGAGAAAGTGTTCCTGCTCACAAGACGGAGGATGGTCTTCTTGTTCTTAATGAAGACACTCCGATTGGTGAAAGAAAAAATATGATATACAACGGAACTTTTGCCACTTTTGGATCTAGTCTTGCGGTTGTAGTTAACACGGGAGGTCGGACAGAATTTGGTAAAATCAGTTTAGAATTAGAAGCATTAAATACCGGAGAAATTCCTATTCGATCCAAGGTCAATATGATTGGAAATTATTTGACGGCTGGTATGGCGATTATTTTCTCTATCTTATTGATTTATCAAGGGGGAATACTTCTAAGTCGTTTAAACTCTGGCCAATGGGATACTCCCATTGAATTTTTTGGTGAAATTGTCTTTATATTGTCTACGATGATTATAACAGCAATGAGTGTTGTACCAATTAATATCCCATTACTAACAACCATTATACTGATTACAGGTGTTTTAGCAATGGCAAAACATAATGTCATAATTAGAAACCTAGCTTCTATCGAAAGTCTGGGAAGAATTTCTATTCTATGTTCTGATAAAACTGGTACAATAACAGCAGGTCAAATGACTGTTAAACGAATATTTGATGCCTCAACGAACAAACATTATTATGTTACTGGCTTAGGTTATTCCCCTGAAGGAAAAATAGTAGAATTGTTAGATTTAGACCGCGAAAATATTAATGAAAGAGAATTACAAGTTCTACCCAGTGCAGATGTCGATATTGAAAGGTCTTTAGGATTTTTAATCGTCTCAGGAATGTTGAATAATGATTCCGAAATTGTTAGAGAAACAGTTGAAGCAACCCATCAGGTTACTTTTAATGCGATTGGTTCTCCAACCGAAGCTGCATTGATTGCATTATTTGAAAAAACAAAGCTTGATAAAGATGAAATTAAACAAAAATTTCGTGTTTTAAGGGAATATCCTTTTGATAGTTCTTTAAAACGAATGAGTAAAATCTTTGAAACTAAAGATTTTGGTACAGTTGTATTCTGCAAAGGAGCCACAGAAATAATTTTACCACGATGTACTCATATTGGTTATGGAAATGAAGAAAGAAAAATAAAAAATAAAGATAAACACATAATAGAGGCAAATATCAAAAATTTAGCTGAATTGGGATATCGTCTTTTATCATTAAGTTATAAAATGATTAAAGAGCTCCCAGAGAAAGGAGAAAATGAGCGGGATGAGATTGAAGAAGGTCTTTCTTATCTTGGATTTGTAGCAGTTTTGGATCCACCCCGCGAGAGAGTGGATGAATCTGTAAGTGAATCAATAGGTGCTGGAATTACCCCGATAATGATTACTGGCGACTCTCCTTTAACTGCTGCCTCAATAGCTAATAATATAGGTATGGTATATCTCAAAGATCAGCATTTAGTCCATGAAGGTAAAATGGCATCTAAATTAAATGACGCAGACTTTGAAAATACACGGGTTTTTGCACGAGTTTCACCTGATGACAAACGAGTCATCGTTGAACGGTATCAACGACAAAATCGTGTTGTAGCTATGACAGGTGATGGTGTTAATGATGCTCTTGCCCTTAGTATGGCTGATGCTGGAATAGCAATGGGAGTGTCAGGAACTGAAGTATCAAAACAGGCTGCTGACTTAGTTATTGCCGATGATTCCTTTAATTCTATAGTCACAGGTATTAGAGAGGGTAGAGCTTTATTTCAACGCATTAGAGTTATTATTTTCTTTTATATCTGTATAAATTTAGCTGAAGCAGCTACGTATATCGGTACCTCCTTTTTAATGGGTTTACCTGGATTTGAAAATTTTGTTCTGATGGATAACTTACAACGTGCTTATATATTTGGAATTGCCCATTCTCTTCCTCCAATTGCATTGATTATTGATCAAATTCCCAAGGATATTATGGATAGAACACCTATAGATACAGCAGGTATTTTTAATAAGAAATTAACATTAACTCTAATTTTCACCGCAATTTCCCTAGCTTTTGTAATTTATGTTATTTATTTTTCAGCCTATTTCGGATTTATTGGCATTAATAGTGCTAATAACAGCTTCTATATCCCAATTATGTATAATGAAGTTCCCACCCCTAATTTAAGACCGATTAATCTTTCACATGCTAAAGCAAGAACTCTTATGCATACTATCCTTTATCTTGCTATTCCCTTAGTTGTTCTTTCAGTACGGAGGATTGATAAATCTCTGATTGAAGCTATTCGTGAAGACTCCTTCTGGTTTACATATCTTTGTGCATTTTCAATACTCCCTATCCATTTAGGATTAATGTATATTCCATTCTTACAAAGTGGAATTCTTGAATCAATTGGGATATACATCGATATTATTGGGCTAGATATCTCAGACTGGATTATTTGTATTACTGCTGCTTTAGTACCTCTGGGAGTATTGGAATGTGTAAAGTGGGTATATCGATTACGAGGAGAATATTATTAGAATTTCTCCTAAACACCCACTCAAGTTTCACTGTAAGTTTGATAAAACTCAAATAACACCCATTCATCCCTAATTAGTGGTTTCTTTCTAAGGCCAATATTTACCGTCATTATAGTTAAAATAACGAACTCTAAAATATGTACCTGTGAAAAAAGGTGAAATATTTACCTGAAAACCCTGTTTTAGATAATTAAAGAACAAATAGTTTTCTGAATTACACCCTTGAGCAATCTCTACGCTTGGAAATGATAATTCTAGTTTTTCTTGTATTGGTCCACTGTAATTTAAGTAAGACATTATTTGATGAAGAGGAATAGTATTTGTTTCCAATTTTAAAACCTCACTAATTGTCTGGTAAAAGCTTAAATATTTCAAATGTCAATATTTTCTATAAAATCCGACAAAAACCATAAAATCATAGAAGTTAAAAAATATACAGAAGAGGGGCCGAATTCCAAGAATTTGTTATTTAGTTTTTCATAATAGTTTAAAAATTAGTTGAAATTTTAAATTAAACTTTGCTAGAGAAATGTTGATTATATTAAATTATTTTAAATATCAGAATAACCTTTTTGAGACCTCTGTGATAACGATTTCATAAATCATTTAGTCTCTGAGAATAATTGATTTAGTTCTTCTTCTATACTCTTATAAGAAGATCCAATGTTTCCCTTTAATAAAGAAATTCCATTTTTTGTACCAATAATGATAGCTGATTTTATTATATCTTGATCCAAGAAAATTTTGCAATAAATATCTTCATTTGGAATAAGAAATTTTCTTTGTGAATATTTTAATTCTTCCTCCTTACCTATATAGTCAATTGAAGTTACCAATAATTTTGTAACTTTAATTGATGTCGAAAGCTTAGAACCAGTGTATTTTACTGATCGTGGTTTCATCATGTTTTGAGCAGCTACTTTTGCCTGCTCAATTGAAGGGGGAATTATTCCATAGACTTTTCCTCTATGCTCTGCAATATCCCCAGCTGCATATATGTCCTGAATACTTGTTTCTAAAAAGTCATTTACTATTACTCCTCTATTAGTCTTCATTCCTATTTTCTTGAAAATGTCAATTCGGGGAGTTATACCTGTACATGTCATAACAATATCAGTAGGAATTATAATTCCGTCTAGAAGCTTAATTCCCTCTACATGATCTTTTCCCAGAATTTCCTGAACCTTTACTCCCAGATAGAAAGTAATATTTTGTTTTTTTTCCAAAATATTCTGTAAAATTTTTCCCCCTTCCGCATCTAATTGTCGTGGAAGAAGGTAGGGAAAGAATTCAATAACTGAGGTATTTAATCCTCTCTCAGCACATGCACTCGCAACTTCTAAACCTAATAGACCTCCTCCAATTATCACAGCCTGTTTACTAGTTTTCATTCTTGTTCTGATTGCAATAGCATCATCTAAACTCCTTAAACTAAAGGAATTTAATAGATTTATTCCAGGAACAACGGGACAATAACACTCTGCTCCATTTGCAAGAAGAAGACGATCGTATGAATATTGTTTAACAGTTGAAATAACAATTTTATCCTTAGGTGAGATTGCTATAATTTCTTCTTCCAGATGAAGTTCTATCCCTAATTTTGAATAATATTCTTTAGAGTAGGATATCACATCTTCGATTTTAAGATCTTGACGGAGAAATTCATAGAGTTTTGGGCGAAGATAGTACCCATATTTTTCTGAACTAAACATTAAAATCTTAGAATCTGTCGGAGCTCCCTTTATAAGGGATTGCGCAGCATTAAATCCTGCTACTCCATTACCTATTATAACGAATATCAATTCTTTCACAATTAGAAGTTTAAAATTCGACTTGAAATATTTTCGATGAAATAAAAAAAGCAAGAAGTAAAATCAGAGATTTAAATTGATTGTACTTCTCCAAAGACCATGGATATTACAGTAGGATAACCCAATCAGTTTTCCAGGCTTACCTGTTTTTAAAGCGAAATGACCTCTTGGTTCTGTAAAAACTGTACTAGTGTCAGGTCCCTCTGGTGATTCACCATGTGCATCAAAAGTGACTTTTCCCACTTCAAAGGGAAATTTAGATCCATCAGGATGGAATAGTAACTGAATCCATCTAATATGATGAGTAGTTGTATTTGGATGAGCGATTTCCTTTCCTACGCTTACATCAACCCAATAATATCCATCTTTTTTACTCACTTCAATAACAGGAGCATGTTTTTCAGATTTCCAATCCGCTGATTGGAATAAAGTGTTCATATCAGTCATTTTCTCCACCATAAATGTATTTGTTAGTTATTCAATGAAGACAATTCTAGATCCAAAAGATGTTTAAAAAGCATTGTGTTGTGAAATCAATAGATGTAAGTATTCCATCTTATTGAATTTGCTCTAAACCAGCTTTTTCTGATTCTTTCCTCCAAAGTTTTCTATAGTGCCATCCTCCTGACTTTTTCTTTAATGGTACTTTCTTTAAATCTTTTAACCACTTGTTTTCTACTTCTAAGGCTTCATCTACTGCTTTTTTTGAAAATTCAGTTAGTTTATTAAGACGTTCTTCTAAAGACATTGATTTCAAGGAGGGTAGTAATCTTTGTAAATTTTTCACCCATTTTTCCTCATAATAATCTATATCTGGCTTTAATAAGCGTATTCGTGTTTCATAATCTAAGAGAACTGATCGATGAATTATTTCATGTTTCCACCATAGACTTTTTGGATCAAATTTATTAGTAGGAAGAGGACCTAGATTAATTAAGCCTGATTCAAGAAAAAACGGTTTAAATAATGAAGTACAAGGTGCTGCTGTTCCAGTCATCCAATGAGTCTGAAGATCAGGATGAAGATGAGAAACCATTGAGGAAGTAGTTTGGCTTAAAACGAAGATAGGACGAATATGAAGACAGATACATTCAAAAGAACCTTTTGAAGGATTCCATTCAC
>NZ_CDLCQJ010000130.1:0-5970 GCF_975850365.1 Candidatus Hodarchaeum mangrovi
GTGGAACTCTAGGAACTGAATTTATATGGAAACCTACTTATGAGGATGTAACCAGTGGAACAATATCCCTTATTGCCATGAATGCTGATTTTGGTGCTTCTAACTCCATTGATCTTACTTTCAGTGTAGGTGCAAGAATCCCAATTATTAATGCGATTGGATGGATACTTGTTGTATTTGGTGGTTTATTCGCTTTACTTGGTATTATATTAATTTGGAGTGGGATTAGAACAAAAAGAAGACCTGAAAGTATACGATATTATCAAGGTGCCTCAACAAATATCGTTGAAGCTAAACCACGATCTCAAGCAGAATTTATGTTACAATGTACAAACTGTGGTTCATTAAATGAACGAGATAGTACATTTTGTTCTCAATGTGGAGAGATATTACTCTCAGAGGATCAAAAAACGGTTAAAGAAGCGATAAAGGGTAAAGAAGGGGTTGCAGTATTTAAAGAACCTGTTGGTAATCGTCTCATCATTGCTGATTTTGGATCACGTTTTTGGGCTTTTTTAATTGACTGGGTAATTATCAGTTTAATAACTTCCACCTTAAGTTCGATACTATTCTTTGGATTCTGGGACTTTTGGGGTAATAGTTCTATTTCTATCTTTCCCTGGATCTTTTCTATAGGTCCTTCTTCTCTGTTATTCTTCATATACACCTTCTTGATGGAGTATTATTATGGACAAACTTTGGGAAAGATGGCCCTTAATCTAGAAGTAGTTTCTGAAAATACAGGTGCGAAACCTCTAATAGGTGACTTGATAATCTCCTCATTAGGTAGAGCATTCTTTTTACCAATAGATCTTATCTTAGGTAGAATTATAAAGGATGAGTCTCAAATTCCTGATTTGAATCAACGATTAACTCAAAAATGGTCACGGACTGTTGTTATCAGACAACAAAAACAAAAAGAAAAAACCCCACAATTCATCTCAAGCAGATTTTAATGTCTGCTCTTTTTTTTTAACCTATTAATTTCTCCATATCCTATTAAGACAGATATTCTCGTTTTAATATTTCATGAGATTCTTTCAATACTCTTGAATAGTCCTCAAAGGTTAACATTGATAATGCTTCCTCATATGTTACCCATTTCCAATTAACATGTTCTTTGGAAATTTCAATATTCTGAGAATAGAACCGTACCAAAAAGAAAACTACTTTTTTCACAATATTTATTACTCCTCTCTTAGGAAAATAAATTGAATCACTGATTAAGCGTTTTAAAATTTTAAAATCGCTTATCCCGGTCTCTTCTCTTATCTCTCGAACCGCAGTTTCTTCATATGTTTCTCCAAAATTTTGACGGCCTTTGGGAAAAGCCCAGTATTTATATGGTCCATTATGTAGGAGTAAAAGGTATAAAGGTTCTTGATTTTTTTCGTTTGTAAAATAAACTGGAACTCCTCCACATGAAACTTCATCAAAGACGGAAGAATCTACCGGTTTAACTGGCATTGCTCAAGGACTCACTTTTTTATTAGTTGAAAACACCTTATTTGAAAAATTATTATGAATCAATACATAGTTAAAACTGTTTTGCTGTATAGAGTTAATTATTTTTCATTATAAGCCAAGTTAATTCTTGTATGTAAATAATATGGAATAGTTAACATAAGTACTTTTTAAAATTCAAAAATACCTGATATTTACATCAATAAAATGTAGTTTTTAATCTATTAACTCTCGGAGCTGACACCTTGGAAGGATCTGATACAAATCAATACAGGATTATACTGAAAAGTGATGATTCTGATAGTAATCTTAGAAATAAAAAAGGATTATTAACTTTTCACTCAAAAAAAATAAAATTTACTCCTCAGAATAGCGAAATAGGACACTCAAAATCGTATTCTCTTGGTAATTTAAAGAGTGCAATTCTCATATCTCAAAGAGTATTATTACGAAAAAAAGATCTTGTAAAACTTCAATTTACCCAAAAAGAAAGCATATTAAATGTTCTTATTGAACCTTTAGATGTTTCTGCAAGATTCTTAATTGAAACGATTATCACAACAAAAGAAAACTCACAAAAATCGTCTCTACAAGGTGTATTTGGGTCATTTATTGAAAAAATGGGGGCCGAAAGTCAAAAATTTGTTAGAGAGGTTGGTGCAATCATCGAATCCTCGTCAAAAGATCTTAGTCAAGCAATTGACCAATCCATCCAATTCATTAGGGATGCCATAAATACAGCTAACCTTTTGGAATCTATAGACTTAGAAAAATCTAAAAAAGAAAAGACACTCAACTTAGAAATAAAAGATATAGATGAAATTTTACGAAGATCGCTTGCTTCTGATAAAATTGATGCAATGATTGCTGGTCTTATTGCTAAAGGTTTAATCTCTGCACAAGACCAAAAAATCTCAGAAGCACTTGACGCTTTAAAAATTGCACGAGAAGCTGCGAAAAATGAAAATATGGAAGAATATAGTCGGGTAGCTGATGAAAACATTAAGCAATTAGAAGAAAAACGTGCATTTGATCCTCAAGATCCAGAATTAAGTAAAAAAGCCAAAATGTATGCTGAAGAAGCAAAGCAAATCGTTGATGAGTGGGAAAAATCAAAACAAGAGGCTTTTGATGACGAAACAGCATAAAAAACTTGGGACAAAAATAATTATACTAATAGGCATATTTCTTATACTTCAAACCTCTTATTGGTTCTCTATTACTCTGAAAAGTCCAAATAGTTTCTCTAATAAATATCTAGAATCTTTTTTTAATTCAACCAAGTCATTGGAATTAATTCAGGAACAAATTAATCTGGGACCACGTATCCCTGGTTCAAATGCAATTGAAAGGACACGACACTTTATTGTTAATGAGTTACAAGATTGGAATATTGTCTTTCAGAATTTTTCAAAGGGTTGGGGATTACAAAAAGATGTACCAATTGTTAACCTTATCTGTCAGCCACCTTCTTTTCAGCAGTCAGAACAAATATTTTTGATAATGGCCCATTATGATACTCGTCTTTGGGCAGATAATGACCCAGACTATTTAAAAAGAAAGGAGCCAGTTCTTGGAGCAAATGATGGAGCTAGTGGGGTTGCAGTTTCCATAGAATTGGCCAAGGTATTGTTTAAATATCATAATCTGACAAATTTTTACCTAGTTTTTTTTGATGCAGAAGATCAAGGTGGTATTAATGGATGGAATTGGATTCTTGGGTCACGATATTTCTCCTCATCTGATATATTGACTGATATAAATCCGTCTTTTGCAATACTTTTAGATATGGTAGGGGCAAAAGATGCATCTTTTTTCAAGGAAATCAATTCTTTGAATTATGCCGAGGATTTAGTGGAATTTATATGGGATACAGCTCATACAATCGGTTATAACAACTATTTCATAAACAAATCAGGCAGATCAATAACTGATGATCATATCCCACTTTTAGAAAAAGGTATTCCAGCAATTGACATTATAGATGATTTTGATATTAGATTCACTCCATGGCATACAAGTTTTGACAATATAACCTTTATTGATATACAAACTCTTCAGGCTGTTGGAACGACATTAGAAAATGCTCTTGTGTTATTAAATAATGAACATAAGAATCTAATCTTTCTTTCTTCCTTTCATTATTCTCCTTCTTTTGAATTTTTCTGGGTTCTAAGTCCTGGAATATTTTTAAAGTTCTATAGATGCACTCGTTCTAAAAAAAATATGAAAAAAAGTCTGGGATTTTATCCATAAAGTATTTATTTTTTAACTCAGATTCAATCCATTGTAGTAAGAGAGGATATAGATGACTCCAAAAAAAGAATTACATACTCAGTTGGTATTTCGTTCCTTAACAACAAAAGACATTGATGCAATTATTCAGATAGATCAACAAATTATTCGTAGAGAAAGATCTCCATTATTCAAAGAACAATTATTTGAGCAAATCGAAAAACATGGAGAAGAAAGTTTTGGGGCACTTACTCCCGAAGGGAAATTAGTAGGATATGTAATTGCAGAAACAAAGGTTTATATTTATGGTGATGATGATTTAAGCGCTTGGATTATTTTATTAGGCGTTGACCCAGAGTTTCAGGACAAGGGGATTGGAACTGCATTAGCCAAGCATGTCATCAATTACTTCACAAAAAAGAAAATTAAAGTAATTCGAACTGTTACTGCTTGGAATTGGGGCGATTTAGTAGAATTCTTCTCTTCGGTTGGTTTTAAACTCTCCACCTACCTCACATTGGAATTTAAAATTGGGAAAACATCCTAAGGGGCAAATTAATATTATGAGTGACTCATTAAGACAAAGTAAATTCGAAGTTTATGGAGAGGAGATGTTGGAAAAGGAAGTAAAAAAATCAGGTAACTCAGGAAGAGTTTATTTACCTCCAAGCTGGATTGGAAAACGCGTTAAGATCATTCGAATGGACTAACCATCTTATCTCTTAACTCTGGTCATTACTTAACTTTTCTGATGGTTTTACTTCATCAACCTTTCTTTTAAGCAAATTTGAGGCGTTATCTCTTAATTCGGATACCATTATTCCTGCTTCACGATAGAGAGAAGTTACCTGATCTAAATCGAAAAAGAGATCATTCCTTAGCCATTTGTGTTTACGAAATTTATATAGCTGAATCGATGCAACTCGTGATTCAATCTGAGGGATGTCTTTAACAAGTAGCTGATTTATTTCATCTTTTGAAATCTTTAATAATTTTCCAAATACTTCTTCTACGAAAACTTTACAAGTCTCGAGTTCTGTTTTGATTTTAGCTAATTCTCCTCTATATTCAGCGATGATAGGTTCTCTAACAGCTTTTACCTTCTGAACAATTAATTCATTTTCAATATTAAAGAGATACTCATCAAATAGCTGAATGGCTACTAGTCTATCTCCCCCAGACATTTTTTCGACCTCTGATATCACATCACCTTCAGAGAACTTCTTTAATGCTTCTATCGCTTTTGTCTGCACTTCCACATCTGTATCTTGAGTAGATTTAAGTAAAGGAATAATAGATACTTTTTCTTTTATTTTCCCTAATGCCTCGGCTGCATTTGCACGTGTTTCTTTATCGAAATCCTTTAATGTTTGAATTAAAATATCCACAGCCTGTTGATCCCCAAATTCTCCTAAGGACCAGGTAATTTTCCGTTTTGCATAATTATCTTTCTCTTTAGCCAGTGTCTCTTTTAAAGAGTTAATAGAGGCTTTATATCTAATTTTTCCGAGCGCATAGGCTGCATTTTCTCTGATTTCAGAATGATCTCGAGTTGATAATGCTTCAACTAATGCAGGCCCAGCTTCAAGGGCAACAGAACCCATTTCTCCAAACTGTTTAGCTATCATTGCACGAAAATCTGGATCATCATCTTTTTGTAAATACTCTATTAGAGGTTTGATAGTACTTTTATCTGCAATCTCTCCTAATGCTTCTACAGCTCCAAAGCGGACGGTCCAATAATCAATAGCAGGATCTAAAGCTGCTAAAATCTTTGGGATAGCCATTTGGGAATGATTTAGTCCCAAATCTACTAATTGATTTACAGCTGAAGTTCGAATCAATAATTGATGGCTCTCTAAAGCTCTAATCATCACATCACATAAAATATCTGGGGGTAATTCTTGATCATCAGGGATCTGCATTATTCTTCTCAATTCAGGATCAATCTGTTCAGGATCATCTTTTTCATCAGGAACCATCGAGAGAACACCTGTTTGTGAGTTCTTTAACAATCATTATATTGAAGAAGAGTACTATTAAATCTTTTTTTCTTCTTTATTTAAAGAGAATTACAAATTGAATTGAAAAATAAACAAGTTGTCATACTCTAGAAAGTGTTTTTTTATTTCTAGATAGCAAAATCTTAAGAATAATTAAGAGGAAAAAAAGGTAATCCACTAAAAATTTGATTTAGTCCTTTAACCGATTCTAACTTCAACTATTTGTTGCTTAGTTCTTAATTTAGTTGATAAGAATCGTCCTTCTGAA
>NZ_CDLCQJ010000131.1:0-9454 GCF_975850365.1 Candidatus Hodarchaeum mangrovi
AAAATGTATTACAAACAAGACAGTTTTGTCTTACAGCAAACCCCTCAGTGATAACGAATAAAACATTATCGTTTTGATATTAACATTTTTTTATTTTTCTTCATTCTACATTATGGTTGGAGATTAATTATTATGCACATTCCAGACGGTTGGATTGATCCAGCGTTTCTGATTATTACATGGATTTTTACATTACTTGGATTATTCATTAGTATTAGAAAAATGAAGCATGTAGATGAAAGGAGAATTACCTATATGGCTGTTCTTGCTGGTACTATTTTCGCAGCTCAAATGCTGAATTTTCCTGTCTTTGGTGGTACTTCTGGTCATTTATTGGGTGCAGCTTTAGCTACATCAATTGTAGGTCCATGGGGAGGAATGTTGGTGATTTCTGTTGTATTAATAATCCAAGCTTTTCTTTTCGGTGATGGTGGAATTCTTGCGTTGGGTGCCAATATTTTTAATATGGGGATAATTGGTGTTTTTTGTGCATATTTCATTATTCGTCTCATGATGGTGAATACAGACCCAAAGAAAAGCTCACGGATGAAAATTAAATATTATGGTGGAGTATTTCTAGCTAGTTTTCTTTCTATTTGTATTGCGTCATTCTTTGCAGCTATTGAAATTGGTATTCCTATATTAAATTCTAGCTCTTTTGTCACCTTTTATGAAGTGTTACCTATTATGCTTTTTTATCATCTCATAATTGGTATTGGAGAAGGTGTAATTACATGTGTGATTGTTGCTTATTTTAATACAATTGAAATGGATGTGTTTCTAGAAGTAAATAATCCATCAATTTCTTTTCCTTTATTGTGGAGGTAATTATATGCATCACATTAACAAAAAATATTTATTAGGAACAATAATTCTGCTGCTAGGGTTAATTTTAATAACTCCATTTGCTGACCCAAATCCTGACGGCCTAGAAAGTGCAGTTTCTAAAGTTAACGATAATCCTGAGGGAAATTCGCTTGATCTTGGGTTATTTTCTGATTATGGCGGTGAAAATTCTTTACTATTTCAAATTTTAAATAACGAATTTCTTTCAATCATAATCTCTGCAATATTTGGGGTAATAATTACAATAGGAATCTTCTTAGTTCCTATTTTTTATATTAAATATACCAGGAAAAGCATTTCTTCATAGGATTCGGTTCTATATTGCCTTATTCGGATCATCATGTTCATTATCCTTCTAAATTAAGAAATTCAAGTCTAAATATTGATGTGAGGAGTAAAATCCTTTCAATTTTTTTAATAATAACAGTAGGTTCATTACTAGTAGATTTTACTCAACTTCAATGGTTTTTTCTTTATATAATTGTTTTTAGTCTCCTCTTACAACCTAGAAAGATCATTCTAAAACAATTTGTCCAAACACTTCCAATAATTCTTTCGTTTACTCTAGTAGTTTTTTTGACATTTAATACCTCGGATACTTTATTTGGGAATTTTCTATATTCTACTCACCATAATAATGTTTCTATGGCATTATTTTTTAGCATACGTAGCTTTCTTATGGTTTTAGTCATATTAATTTTCATAAATTCTGAAGAAAGTTTTTTCGAGGTAATTTACGGGCTTGATGACCTTAAGATGCCCTCTTTATTAACCAATTTACTTTTTCTTACATTTAGATTCTTTTCCTTGATGCAAGAAGAATTCTCTCGTGTTTTGGAAGCTCGATCTAATCGTTTATATGGTGAAAAGTTACATTTAAGCTTTAAATCCTTTCAGATTATTGGAAATATACTAGGTGCTGCACTTGCTCGTTCATTTAAACGATCTGAGTATATATCAGCAACTTTAGCCGCAAGAGGGTTTAATGGAAAGATATCCCATCCTGAACAACCATACACGATCTTTGGTGGACTATTTTTTTTATTTACAGTTATTTATTGTTTATTTATATTGATGTTTGGGCAAACGTCGATTCATACTTTATTTGGAGGAATTCTATGATTACTAATAATGGTTCTGATAAAAATCACCGAAATTTTAATACAAAAAATGTTTTAGAGATTGATAATCTATCATTTCAATATACGAAGTCTATAAAAGTTCTTGAAGATATTTCTATTAGCTTTAGAGAAAAGGAGCTAACTCTAATAGCAGGACCTAATGGTTCTGGGAAAACTACTTTGATTAAACACTTTAATGGGCTTTTAACTCCCACAGAAGGTATCGTAAGAGTTTTTGGGCATCAAGTCTCAAGTAAGAATCGACGGGAAATCCAAAAGCAAATAGGGGTCGTGTTTCAAAACCCAGATGAACAAATATTTTTCCCCAAGGTATATGATGATGTTGCATTTGGTCCACGAAATATGCACTTCTCTTCTGAAGAAGTGGATCTGCGCGTAAAAGCAGCACTTCAAGATGTTCAGATTGAAAATTTAGCAGAGAGAATCACATTTAATCTCTCCTTCGGTGAAAAGAAACGTTTAGCGCTAGCTGGTATTCTTGCTATGAAACCAAAGATTATTGTTCTCGATGAACCAACAATTGGGATTGATCCTTGGTCAAAACCACGTTTAATTGATCTAATTATACACTTAAAACAGAATCATACTGTGATTGTAATTAGTCATGATTTTGATATGATGAAGAAGGCTGATCGAATTCTTTTACTGAAGAAAGGGAAAATTTTTGGAGATTTTAATTTGTACGAAGAGTTTTACAACCAAGAATTTAATTAAGGAGTGAAATTATTTGGCATCAAAAGGAAATCGAGAAACTATTACTTTTAGTTGTGAGCCTGAATTAAAAAGTCTAATCTCAAATAAGGTGACTGATTTAGGGTATCAAAATCAATCTCAAATGATCAGAGACGCCTTGCAAGCTTTTTTTAAGTCTGAAAGAGCTCTAGAACATATTCCTAATGATTCTCGTGTCGTTACACTTGTCTCAGTTGTCTATAATCATGATGATTCAATAGTTGTTAAAGAATTCATCTCTGCTCAACATGAATCGCATATTACATTTTCTAATCATTTCCATTTGGAGGGAAAGGAGTGTTTAGAAAATTTAATGGTTGATGATACCGCTCAAAATATCAAACAATTCATTAAGAAATTAAGATCTATAGCAGGTTTGAAAAATATCTCGATAAGTGTAATCTCAAGAACAGAAGATTCCTCCTCCTCCTAATATATTAGTTATTTCACAATTCTACGTCCTGATTTTTCCAATTCAACCATAAGAGGAGTAGATATTTTCATGGGATTATTTTGAATGTTAATTCTTCTTAGATTAACTAGATTTTTAATGAAGTTTGGGAGCTCAGTTAGTTGATTATTACTTAAATCTAATTGTTTTAGATTACTAAGATTACCCACACTTTCTGGAATTTCTGAGAGGTGATTCCAACTTAAGCCTAGGTAAGTTAAGGACTTAAGAGAATCAAAAATATCTGGGATTGATTCAAGTTGATTATTATTAGCCCCAAGTTTTACTAACTGTTTTAAATCTCCAATTGACGATGGTAACGTTTCTAATTGATTAGAATGAACCCATAACCTCTTCAATCGCTTAAGTCGTCCAATACTATCAGGTAAAAATGTCAATCTATTGTTACTTATATTTAGTTCAATTTGCAGTCTTTCTAAATTTCCAATGCTTTCAGGTATCTCTTTTAAGTCATTCTTATGAAGATATAACGATTTTAAATTATTCAGTTCCCCTATTTGGTGTGGTATGGTAACTAGGTGATTCTCCTGTAGGTTTAAATAAATGAGTCTTTTCATAAATCCGATCGATTCAGGGAGAGAAATTAACTTGTTGCATCTCAGATTAAGAGTATTTAGCCTAACTAAATCATTAAACGAATTTGGCAGTGATGAGAGGTTATTAAAATTAAGATAAAGACGTTCCAAATGTTTAAATTGAAATAGTTCTTCAGGAATTTCTTTTAAACGTGATGAACGTAAACCTAAAGCGACTATATGAGTATTTTTAATTTCAACTCCAAATGTTATAGCACTAATTCTTGGGAGAGTAGGTAAAGTTCGTTGGATCTCTCTTTCAAGTGTCTTTAAATGAATTTGTTCATCAGATGAGAGGATTCTTGTATCCATTTGAGAAAAGTTTTCTTACTGAATCATTTAAAGACTAATGCTCGAGGCAATTCTTTTAAAAATTTTAGGATATCTGAAAATAATAAATAAAGCTTGACTTAAGCCTCTAGAGCTAGATTGACTACAGCTTTCGCATGGATAGCTGTTGTATTAAACAGAGGTAAACTTTCTATATTTTGAATGAGTAAAGGAAGTTCAGTACAGCCAAGTACTATCCCATCTGCTCCTCGTGATCTCAAATTAGCTATTATATTGAGTATTTTTTCTCGTGAGGAGTCCTTTACTTCCCCAAATACAAGTTCTGAAAAGATAATTTGCTGAATAACTTCTCTCTCGGTTCGATTGGGAATAATAGCTTGAATTTTAAATTTATTTAATCGATTTCGATAAAAATCCTTCTCCATGGTAAAAATTGTGCCTAGAAGCCCAATGGTGGAACATCCAGCCTTTTTAATTTCCTTTCCTGTTGCATCAGCAATATGTACTAAGGGAATAGAAATATCTCGCTCTATCTCTTCAGCAATTATATGAATTGTATTAGAACAGATTAATAATAGCTCTGCACCAGCTTTTACTAATTTTGATGCGATATTTAAGATATAAGTGGTTATTGCATTCCAATTCTCCTCCAATTGAAGTGAATGAATTGTTTGAAAATCTACAGAATATAATATACAGCTAGCAGAATGGTAACCTCCCAACTCCATATTAACATATTTATTAATTAAATGGTAATATTCTTGTGTAGATTCCCAGCTGATTCCACCAATTAACCCAATTAATTTCATTTTAGCAACTCAACATTCATAAATCATGATCTGATCTACGAAGAATTATTCAATTCAATAGGTAGAAATCGTTTATAATGAATGTGTTTGATTTGATATACACTTCTCTATTTCTTTTCCTATTGCTAAGCTTTGCTCTATATTTATTTACATCCTATCTAATAAAATATATTTTTTCTAAATATCCGAGAAATCCATATCCTGATCAGCCTGATTGGGGAAGGATTGAGGATATAAAAGTTCCAGGACGGAATAGCAAGTATCTTGATGGATGGATAGTTTATCCGGAACACATCGCCCAAGAACTAGGTAAAGTTTCCATGGGGGATCCCAAAATAGCAAAATATAAAACGATTCTATTTATTCATGGTTGGGGTAGAGATAAAGGGCGAATGGTTTCACGAGCAAGAAGATTCGCCCAAAAAGAGTTCATTTCAATCTTTTTTTCTGCTCAAGATCATGGTAAATCTTCCAAAGTACAACGGGGTATGAATATTATTCGTTATAAAGAAGATATTGAGGATATTATAGCATGGTGGAAAAATCCCTTGATCTTAGTTGGACATTCTCTAGGGGGAGGTGCAGCTTTACTCGTTGCACAATCTGATCTAGTAATCGCGATAATTGCAGAAGCTCCTCCCTATGCTTTTCCAGATGATTTCAAATATCTTTATAAATTGGGTTTAAAAGCCCTTACACGATTTTTTCTTCCAGGAATCATCTTAATTCATATGTTACAACGGAAAAAATATCAAAAAACTGATTACAGTCCGTTAGCTGTTGCTGAAACGATAGAAAAGCCTGTACTCCTGATTCATGGTATGAAAGACGAAATTTTTCCTCCAGAAAACACGGTACTTCTAGGAAAGAAAATTAGGAACTCCCAAGTATGGTTACCTGAAGAATCTTCTCATTATAACCTGGAAGATCATCCAGAATATGCTTCAAAGGTGGGAAAATTTCTTGCTTCTCTTCGATAAGTATGAATTTGGGTGAACGCTTTTCATAACTTAATCTTTAATTATATTTATTTTTAACTGGTAAGTCAAAGAGTTTTAAGTTATAGAGTTGATAAATCATGTTTCCTTTTCTCTCGGAAAAGTCCAAGCCAATTAAATATTATATTGATAAAGGAAACTATTCTGATGCCCTTAACCGCTTAATTGAACTGAAAGGAAAGCTAGAACTCGATTCCAAGGAATTATTAAACTTTAAACTTCTTGAAACATACCTTTCAATTCTATCTGGGCAAAAAATTACTGCTCTCCAACTTGCAGAGGAAAGTCTTGAACTAGGAAGAGATTTGCAGTTAGATAAAGGTATTTTTTTTGCTTTGATTTTAAAAGCAGAAGCAGTTCGTCATTCAAGCAGATTTATTGGAGCAGAAGCTCTTCGTCATCCAACAGTTTATTCCGAGATTACTCCTGAAGAAATTCCACATTATTCAAAACTTATTGCAGAAAGTGAAGGCATATTCAATGAAATCCAACCTGATGAAACACTAGAGTACCTTTTAATGGAAGCTTGGTTAAAAAAGGCGCAGGCATTACTTTCTAGGATTAAGAAACAAAGTGATAATTGTTTCTTAAATTTAAACCATTGTTTAAAGATTTTCGAGGAAATAGATAATAGAGAAGGCATCGCGTCGACTTTGCAGAGTATCGCCCTCGCTTTTGGTATAAAAGGTGAAATCCCAAAAGAGATAGAATATCTTCAACAGAGCTTGAAGATTTATCGTGAGCTTGGGATTCATTCAGAAATAGCAAATTTGTTACTTAGAATCGGTGTTTTATTGTTTCACTACATGAGTAAACCGAAAGAAGGATTTAAATTTCTTAATGAAGCCTATGAGCTATCTGAATCATTAAATGACCAATCTGGGGCTGCAGTAACACTTAGCTTTATTGGGAATATGTATACATGGCTAGGTGAGCTAGATCGTGCACTAAAACTATTACAACGCTCATTAATTCTTTCGGAACGTATTGGGAACACTGAAAGCTTAGCTTTTACTCTCAATAACATCGGTTGGAATTATCATATTCGAGGAGAACTAAATTTAGCATTGGAGTCGTTAAATCGTGGTGTATCATTGAGTCGTGAAAAGCAATATCCATGGATACAAGTATGGAATCTCTCCAATATTGGTTTTGTATATCGTGCTAAGAATGAGTTCGATACAGCTTGTGGTTATTATTCACATGGAATTAGTATCAGTGAGGATATTGGAGATTATCTAGCTATGTCTTGGGGATTATATCAAGTAATTAAGCTTACCATTGATACAAATTCTATTGTTAACACAAAAAAACATCTTGAACGACTTAGAACGCTCTCTGAACGATATTCCATAAAATTAATCAGTCAAATGTACCGTAATGGTCTTGGAATGTTGTTAAAACGAAGTCCACGTATTCGGGACAAAGCCAAAGCACAAGAATATTTCGATCAAGTAACTGCAGAAGATATTGAGGCGGTAGAAGTAACTGCAGATGCAATGCTGAATCGATGTGAACTTCTCCTTCTAGAGTTTGATATATCAGATGATGAACAAGTATTCAAGGATGTACGAAAATTAACCAACGAGTTATTAGAATTAGCAGAAGAACAGAATTCTCATATGTTATTGTCTGAAACATATCTCTTAAAAGCAGAATTATCAGTATTACAGGGTGATGTTAAAGCAGCTCGCCATTCTTTTGCACAAGCACAAATGATTGCAGAAGAAAAAGGTTTACATAAATTAGCCTTATCTATATCAAGAGAATATGACGCATTCATTGATAAAATAGGACAATCTTCTTATGTTGATGAGAAATCTGACCAAGAAGCACCTGAATTAGGAAAAGTCACGAACCTGTTAGATAAAATGAGTACGCAAAGTATTATCGCTGTTTCAGATCCTCCAGCTATTGAGGATTCTATAATGTTACTTATCATCACTGAGGGTGGAATAACAATATTTTCACACTTTTTCAAGTCCAAGGGACTTATCAAAGGACCTTTGGTTGGAAGTTTTCTTTCTGCTATTGAGGCATTCAGTAAAGAAGTGTTTTCTAGTTCTATTGAACGATTAACCTTGGGAGATTATAGACTTATCATAAATAATTCCGATAGTCTGACATTTGCTTATGTATATCTTGGAGAATCCTATACTGCTATTAAAAGGTTAAAAAAATTCATTTTAACTCTTCAAATGAATTCAGATCTCTGGAAAGCATTAAAAAATAAAGTAAACACTGGTATGTTGTTAACTAGTGATGAAGAAGCAATTATTTTTAATGTGATTCAAAGTGCTTATCAATAAGGATTATCAATCATCTGCTGGATGTGAAATTCCGTTCCTCAATCTATGAAATCTTCAAGCGTAGAACTTTCTATTCTGAGATCTAAAATATGATCATTAACAAAATTAGTATTATTGGAGTGGAGAATGTGGGACAACTCTTGGACGACTTTGGGTACAAAACGGATATGAAATAAGAAGTAAATTGCGGAATGAAGCTAATTCTGAGTTTTTTAGTTGTGTATACTGAAACTTTAGTGCAAAGAAGGTATATAAAACTATTATCAATACTTTAGATTAATTTGGCTTGTAGAATTGGGTTTAGGAATAATATTGTCTTTAAGTTACTCATGATATAAGATTTTCTATCTCTCAGTCAAAAAAATGTACTATTATTATTTAATCACCTTAGATAATCAAAAAACTGTACCACAATTCTAATATAGGAAAGAATCATGGATTTTATTACAAATTTTTAATTTCTTACATCAGAGCGTTTAAAATAATGAGTAAAGAAAGTTCAAAGGATTTAGAATTAAAAGGATTAATATACCTATTTCCCACCTCAATCAAGGAGGTATATTTCGCTTTAACAGAAAAAAAATTCATGACAGTTAATGAGATCCAAACCCGAACCTGTTATAGCAGAAGGACAGTAAGTGCTGCATTAAAAGAGCTAAGACAGCAACAATTAATAAAAAAAGTTCTAGACCTCGAAGATATGCGAAAACATAAATATACTATTTTAAAAAACTAAATAAACGAATCATTTTTAGAAGGAGAAGATAAGGAAAATAATGGTATTTAATAACAAATTTATTATCCAAGGGTACCTAATAGCTAGTTCTTCATCTTTTAACCGTTGCTGTATAAGAGTGGATTCAGTCACTGGTAAACCTTTTGCTTGAAGGGTACTCATGGAAGTTAAAATACTTATTTCGCTTGCTGCAACAAATCCTAATATTATTTCCATTGCTATTAGCCAAAATGTAATAAATCCAATAAATAAACCTGAACCAGTTGTTATGATTATTCCAAGAACTATTAAAATATGCAAAAAAACCAAATAACCAAGAATTATGTTTTTAGATGCGTATTGATTTTTTTTAGTATAATTTAGAGTTCTTGAATGAGAATTAAACTTTCTCTTAATCATGTTCTGACTTCCAGTAAGGAGGAAATAAAAAATGATCAGTATAGGGGTGATCCTCCAGGCAAAATCAATTAGGGAAGTTAGGAGGTCAAATTGAAAATTAAGGAACAATCGAAATTTTATCCCTAATACTAGACTAAAAAGACTT